>JAWLCZ010000007.1:0-45310 GCA_041686835.1 Paenibacillaceae bacterium
CATGCACCGAAATTTGCTGCGTCTTTCCGGAACGATTCTGCTTTCCGTCGCCCTGGCGGGGTTGGTTTTCCCGCGAAGGCTTGCGCTGATCCCGATCTTTTCTGAAGGCGGACGGATTGGACGAAGCGCCCGCATTGGCCGGTTTGTCGGAACGGTTCCCTTCCGTCCTCGGCGCCGCCGCAGGCTGGGCCAAGGACGGTTTGGGCGAAGCTTCAGCCGCCCTGCCGGCGGATCCCGATTCTCCCGCCGCTCTTTTCGCTGCGGCATTCGCCTTGACATCCCGGAAAAACTGCTCGACCTTTTCTATCGTCTCGTTTTCCATTACGCTCATATGATTATTGACCGGAATGCCCAGCCGCTTTAATATCGTGATGATTTCTTTGCTGCTCATATTTAACGATTTCGCGTATTCGTACACTCTGATTTTATCCTTTTCTTGTTTACTCAATATTTTCCACCTCCACGCGTTTTTCCAGGCACTTCTCAATCATTTGCGCCAATCCCGCGTCCGTAACGGCGACAACGACGCGGTCATTTTTTCCGATGCTTGATCCGAGCTGAGTCCGGCCGAAGCATTCCACTAAAAAAACACCGTAGGAATGGCATTTGTCGCGAAATTTCTTTTTCGTGCCGGCCGACGCATCCTCCGCCACAACGACCAGTTTCGCCTCGCCGGAACGAATCGCTTTCAGTACGCCCTCATCTCCGGAGACGAGCTTGCCGGCGCGCATGGCCAACCCCAAATAGTTCAGCGCTTTGTTATTCATCCGCCGACCCATCTTTGCTGCGGTGGAATTCGTCTTCCACACGGATAAAATCTTGCTCCAATTGGTCGTATATTTCCATGCTGACACTGTGCTTCAGCGCTCTGTCCAACGCTTTGTTTTTTTTCGCCAGCTTGAAGCACTGCACTTTGCCGCACAAATACGCTCCTCTTCCCGCCTTTTTGCCGGTCAGGTCGATGAGAATGTCTTCCTGCGGGGTGCGGACAACGCGAATCAGCTCTTTCTTCGGCATCATTTCCTGACATGCGACACATTTTCTTAGCGGTACCCGTCTTACTTTCATGGACATTCCTCCAATCGAACGGCACGACTCCTAGTCGATGCTGACCGAGTCCTGGCGCATTTCCGCAGCCGCCGTTTTCGGCCTGCCGTATTCCTGCTCCGCCTGCGACTCGCTCTTGATGTCGATTTTCCAGCCGGTCAATTTTGCCGCCAATCGGGCGTTCTGCCCTTTGATTCCGATGGCCAGGGACAGCTGGTAATCCGGCACGATGACGCGAGCCATTTTCTCCTGCTCGAACACGATCACTTCCAGCACTTTCGAAGGGCTGAGCGCGTTGGCCACATATTCCTCCACCTGCTCCGACCAGCGGACGATATCGATTTTTTCGCCTTTCAGTTCGTTCACAATCGTTTGTACGCGCAAGCCTTTCGGCCCGACGCACGATCCGACCGGATCGACCTCCGGATTTCTCGAATAGACGGCAATTTTCGAACGGTAACCGGCTTCCCTCGCCACGGAACGGATTTCAACGACGCCGTCGAATATTTCCGGCACTTCCAGTTCAAACAGCCGCTTGAGCAGCCCGGGATGCGTCCGCGAAAGCATGACTTGCGGCCCTTTGGTCGTATTCTCCACCTTCGTGATGTACGCTTTAATCCGATCCCCGTGCGCAAAGCGCTCCGTAGGCATCATTTCGCTCAGCGGCAGCAAAGCTTCCACCTTGCCGAGATCGACGTAAACATTCCGCTGATCCTGGCGCTGCACGATGCCGGTGACGATATCTTCTTCTTTGTCGATGAAGGCGTTATAGATAAGGCCCCTTTCCGCCTCGCGAATCCGCTGGGTGACCACCTGTTTGGCCGTCTGGGCGGCGATTCGCCCGAAATCCCGGGGAGTCACCTCGATTTCGACAATATCGTTCAATTGATAGTTCGGATTGATTTCGCGGGCGGCGTGCAGCGAAATGTCCAGCCGCGGATCGAGCACGTCTTCGACTACGGTTTTGCGCGCGAACACTTTGATGACGCCGGTCTGCCGGTTAATGTCGACTCTGACGTTTTGCGCCGTGTTGAAATTTCGTTTGTAACTCGAAATAAGCGCGGCCTCTATCGCCTCGATCAGCACATCTTTGCTGATCCCCTTTTCTCTTTCCAATTCCGCCAGCGCCTCAATAAAATCCGTGTTCATTTGAATTGGGCTCCCCCTTCCATACATTCACACATGCGAAATGGATTAAAATAATATCGCCAGCCGGGCGCTCGCCACTTTGTCATAAGGAATGCCCGTCTGTTGTTTCCCGGTTTGAACCGTCAAGGTTTGTTCGTCAAAAGAGAGCAGCGTGCCTTCAAATTGCTTGGCCCCGCCAATCGGCTCGTATGTCGTGACGAAAACGTGTTTGCCGATCGCTCTGTAAAGATCCTGCGGCTTCTTTAACGGCCGCTCTGCTCCCGGAGACGAAACTTCCAGAAAATAAGCGTTCGGAATCGGGTCGTTCTCATCGAGACGGGCGCTTAAATATTCGCTGATGCGTCCGCATTCCTCGATGTCGATGCCCCCTTCCTTATCGACGTATATGCGGAGAAACCAGTTGCCGCCCTCCTTGACGTATTCGATATCGACCAGCTCGAACCCGCCCGCCTCGAGAATAGGCTGAAGCATCTGTTCAACAATCGATGTAATCTGTCCGCTCACTCATCGATCCCTCCTTTTGCAACCTTTTGACTCTATGGCAAAATGTAAAGAGTGGGTTTCCCCACTCTTGTGTTAACGGTTCTATCCTCATTATTACCAAAAAAATTATATCATAACATTCCTTCCCTTACAAGGGGGGTTTGCGCATCAAAACAGCGACAGCTGATTCGACTCGGGGAGCCCCCGGAAGCAGCCCATCGAGCTTAATATTTCCACAACCGTTTTGGATACTCTCGCCCTCGTCTGAAAATCTTCCACCGACAAAAATTCGCCTTCGTTTCTCGCCGCGACGATGTTTTCCGCGGCGCTCGCGCCGATTCCCTGAATGGCGGAAAACGGGGGTATGAGCGAATCGCCGTCGATAATAAACTTTCGGGCTTGCGACCGGTACAGATGAATCGGCTTGAACGAAAACCCGCGGGCGGTCATTTCCAGCGCCACTTCCAATATCGAAACCATGCTTTTCTCTTTCGCTGTCGCCTGCATGCCCTTCTCTTCAATTTCGACAAGCTTTTTCAAAATCGCATCGTAGCCTTGGCAGAACAGGTCGACGTCGAAATCTTCCGCGCGCACCGAGAAATAAGCGGCATAATAAGCGATCGGATGATACACCTTGAAATAAGCGGTGCGTACGGCGGAAATGACGTATGCGGCGGCGTGCGCCCTCGGAAACATGTATTCGATCTTCTGGCATGAATCGATATACCAGTCGGGCACGTTATGCTTTTTCATTTCTTCAATCCACTCGTCGGTCAGCCCTTTGCCTTTGCGGACGCTTTCCGTTATTTTGAACGCCAGTCCCGCATCCATGCCTTGGTAGATCAAATAGAGCATAATGTTGTCGCGGCAGCCGATAACGGTCTTAATCGTGCACGTTTTGTTGCGAATCAGCTCCTGCGCGTTGCCGAGCCAGACGCCGGTGCCGTGAGACAGTCCGGAGATCTGCAGCAAATCGGCAAAGGTGGAAGGCTTCGTTTCCTCCAGCATTTGACGCACGAATTTCGTTCCCATTTCCGGCACGCCGTAAGTGGCCACCGGCGTCCGAATCTGTTCCGGCGTGACGCCCAGCGCTTCGGTCGAACTGAAAATGCTCATCACTTTCGGGTCGTTCATCGGAATCGTCGTCGGATCGACGCCGGTCAAATCGTGCAGCATCCGCATCATCGTCGGATCGTCGTGCCCGAGAATATCGAGCTTCAGCAGGTTGGCGTCAAACGCATGGTAGTCGAAATGGGTCGTTTTCCATTCCGAGCTCGTATCGTCCGCCGGGAACTGCACCGGGGTAATCTCTTCGACTTCGATATAGTCGGGAACGACGACGATGCCGCCGGGGTGCTGGCCCGTGCTGCGCTTGACCCCCGTACATCCGGACGCCAGGCGGGTCAGCTCCGCGTTCCTCCATTTTTTGCCATTTTCTTCCTCGTATTTCTTGACAAAGCCGAATGCCGTTTTTTCGGCGACGGTGCCGATCGTGCCGGCACGGAACACATTTTTGGGGCCGAACAGCACTTTCGTGTAATTGTGCGCTTGCGGCTGGTATTCCCCGGAGAAGTTCAGATCGATATCGGGCACTTTGTCCCCTTTGAACCCGAGAAACGTTTCGAACGGAATATCCTGCCCGTCGCCTTTCAACATCGCTCCGCATTTCGGGCACGGTTTGTCCGGGAGGTCGAATCCGCTCGGGACGCTTCCGTCCGTAAACCATTCGCTATATTTACAGGAAGGACATATGTAATGCGGCGGCAGCGGGTTCACTTCCGATATGCCGAGCATGGTCGCCACAAACGATGAGCCTACCGAGCCGCGCGAACCGACCAAATAGCCGTCTTCGTTCGATTTTTTGACAAGCCGTTCGCAAATGAGGTAGTTTGCCGAATACCCGTACTTGATGATGGGCGCCAGCTCTTTTTCCAGCCTTGCGCTTACCGTTTCGGGAAGCGGATCGCCGTATACGCTTCTGGCTTTATCATAGCATTTCGTTCGGATTTCTTCGTCCGCCCCGTCGATGATCGGGGTGAACAGCTTGCTCGGGAACAGTTCGATCTCCTCGAACCAGTCGGCGATCATGCTCGTGTTCTTCACGACGACTTCGTACGCTTTTTCCGCGCCGAGATAGGCGAACTCTTCGAGCATTTCCTTCGTCGTGCGCAGATGAACGTCCGGTTTTTTCTGCTCTTTCAACGGACTGAAGCCGGTGATGCCGTTAATCGTAATGTCCCGGCAAATTTTCTCGCGCGGGTGCAAATAGTGAACGTTGCCCGTAGCGATGACCGGTTTGTTCAGCCTTTCGCCAATCTCGCAAACTGTCCGGTTGGCCTGCTCCAGCTGTTCGACGCTGCCGACGAGCCCCTTCTCGACGAGGTGCATATTCACCGCGGTCGGCTGAATTTCCAATATGTCGTAAAATTCCGCCACCCGCTCCGCTTCCTCGACCGATTTGTTCAGCACCGTTTCGAAAAATTCGCCCTTCTCGCATCCGGAAGAGATGAGGAGCCCTTCCCGCAGCTCTACCAATTTGCTCTTGGGTATACACGGCACTTTATTGAAATAATCGGTATGGGACAGCGAAACGAGCTTGTACAGATTTTTTTTGCCCACGGCGTTTTTCGCATAGATGCAGCAGTGGAACGGTCGCGCGTTCGTCAAATCTTTTCCGGTGTAATCGTTCAGCCTATCCAGCGTGTCGATGTCCCGCTGAACGGCGTCTTTCAGCATATGGAACAAGACGTGTCCGAGCGCCTGCGCGTCGTCGACGGCCCGGTGGTGATTATCCAGGCTGACCTTGAATTTTTCCGCGAGCGTATTCAAGCGGTGATTTTTGAGCGACGGGTACAAAAACCGCGCCAGTTCAAGCGTGTCGAGCACCGGATTGGTCAGAGGGGGCATGCCCAACCGTTTGTACGCCTCCTGCACGAATCCCATATCGAACCCGGCATTGTGAGCCACGAGCACGGCATCGCCGGCAAAATCGGCGAATTGGCGCAGCACCGGCTCGAGTTCCGGCGCGTTCATCACCATATCGTCGGTGATGTTCGTCAGCTGCGATATATGGTACGGGATTTTTTCGTGCGGATTGACGAACGACGAGAACTGATCAATGACCTTGCCGTCAATCATTTTGACGCCGGCGATTTCGATGATTTTATTGTTGACGACGGAAAGCCCGGTCGTTTCGATGTCGAAAATGACGTAAGCCGCTTCTTTCAAAGGAATGGCGGTCGCGTTCATCACGATGGGCACCGCATCGTTCACCACGTTGGCCTCTACGCCGTAAATCGCTTTAATGCCGTATTTTTTCGCCGCTTTATACGCGTCGGGAAACGCCTGCACCCCGCCGTGATCGGTAATGGCGATCGCTTTGTGCCCCCATTTGGCGGCCGTCTTCATGTAGGCGTCAACCGGCGTGATGCCGTCCATCGCGCTCATCGTCGTATGCAGATGAAACTCGACGCGCTTCTCTTCGGCGTCATCCATCCGATCGGGAGGCGCCGCCACTTCATTGATGTCCGAAGCGATCATGACGAGCTCCGGCACCGCGAGAAAGCGGTCATACTCGACTCTGCCGCGCGCTTTAATCCATTTACCTTCGGCCAGCAGCTTCAACACTCTCAAATCTTCTTTATTCCTGGCAAACACTTTCACCGTGATCGAGTCGGTAAAATCGGTCAGATGAAACTGGAACAGGGTGCTGCCGTTCCGCAGTTCTTTTTCTTCCAAATGAAAAACGGTCCCCTGTACCGTCACCTTCTTTTCTTCTTCGACAATTTGCTGAATCGGAACCGGAACGTCCCTTATCTCGTAGCCGAGGACGAGCTTTAATTCGGGATCCGGAACAGCGGACGCCTCGATTTCTTTTTCAATTGAAGAAAGAATATCCTGGGCGACCGAGCGTTCCTCTTCTTCTATTTTTTGCGCGAATCTCTCATATTCCTCGGCGCTAGTTTCGCTGATCTGGAAGCGAACTTGGTATGAACGCGAAAAATATTGGCTGAAAAACTGGCGGATATACTCGTCAATGTTCTTTTTGACCGCCAGCTCTTTGCCGAGCGAATCCAGCATCGTCAATGTAATGACGCCGGAACGGGCCTCCACCTTCGCTTTGCTCATCCAGCCGTTGACCGACGCGACTTTCCGCTGCACCCATTCGAGAAACAAGCTCCAATATTCTTCTACGAGCGCCGAATCGCTCACTTCGTCGGAAAATCGGATGACGAAGCGGATGGAGGCGATATGGGCGAATTTATCCTGGATCATCCTGCAAAACGATCGGTAAACGTCCAGAGGAACCAGCCGCTGTTTGCAGAAATGGAACGTCCACTCCCGATTCGTCCTGCTGCATTCCACTTTGTCGATGTAACCGTCGCTGAAGAAAGATTCGGCGATGTCGAACGGTATATCCGCGTGTTTCATCAGCAGTTCAAAACGGTTCCGCTTTTCCGCCAAGCTGCTCATCCGTGCTCCCCCCCTCACACATCGCTTCGACTGCGGTCTTGTCCCGCTGCCGGACTTTGGCGATGCGCTGTCCGGCAGCGGCCGCATTAGTACGCTTTCGCGAATACGACGGTATGCTTTGCAGCTTCCCCGCAAACGAGGCAGGTCTCTTTATGCTCCGGCACCTCGAACGGAATGTTGCGGCTCGTAGCGCCCGTTTCTTCCTTGACGTGCTGCTCGCATGCGTCCGATCCGCACCAGCCTGCCCAAACGAACCCGCGCTTTTCCTCCATGAGCGTTTTCAGCTCTTCTATCGTTTCCACGGAGTAGAAATGGTCCTGCATGAATCGTTTGGCGTTCTCGAACATTTGCCGCTGGATGTCGGACAGCATGTTCCGGACTTCACTCACGATATCGGCTTGCGGGATCGTCCGCTTTTCTCCGGAAACGCGGGAAACGAGCACCGCCTGCCCATTCTCCAAATCGCGGGGTCCGAGTTCGATGCGCAGAGGAACGCCTCTCATCTCATATTCGTTAAATTTCCATCCCGGGCTTAAATCCGGCCGATCGTCGACGCGAACGCGGATGCCGGCTTGTTTCAACTCCGCGAACAGCTCGTCCGTGCGGGCGATGACCTGCTCCCGCGATTTCGGCGGTCCGATCGGAATCATTATGACTTGCGTAGGCGCCACTTTCGGCGGGAGCGAGAGTCCCCTGTCGTCGCCGTGCACCATAATGAGCGCGCCGATCAGGCGCGTGCTGACGCCCCAGGACGTCGTATGCGCAAACTGCAGCTTGTTTTCCCTGTCCAAAAATTTGATGTCGAACGCCTGCGCGAAATTCGTGCCCATATAGTGCGAGGTTCCCGCCTGCACTGCTCTGCCGTCCTTCATCATCGCTTCGATCGAATAGGTGGACACGGCGCCGGCGAATTTCTCCGAGGGCGTTTTTTGCCCTGCGATGACCGGAATGGCCAGGAAGTTTTCCACAAAATCGCGGTAGATTTCCAGCATCAGCATCGTTTCTTTTCTGGCGTCTTCTTCCGTTTCGTGCGCCGTATGGCCTTCCTGCCATAGAAACTCGCTCGTGCGCAGAAACGGCTTTGTCCGTTTTTCCCAGCGGACGACGTTCGCCCACTGGTTGATCAGCACCGGCAGGTCGCGATAAGAATGAATCCATTTGGAATACATATACCCGATAAGCGTTTCGGAAGTCGGGCGGATGGCCAGACGTTCCTCCAGCTTCTCCCCGCCCGCTTCGGTTACCCAAGGAAGCTCCGGGTTGAATCCTTCCACATGTTCCTTCTCTTTCTGGAAGAAGCTTTCGGGAATAAACAGCGGGAAGTACGCGTTGCGATGGCCGGTTTCTTTGAACCTGGCATCCAGTTCGCGCTGGCACAGTTCCCATATTTCATAGCCCTCCGGCTTAAAGACGATGCATCCCCGGACCGGGGATTCGTCCATCAGATCCGCCTTCTTGATGACATCCAGATACCATCTGGAGAAATCTTCGCTCTGCGGCGTTATTTCTTTCACGAATTGTTTCTCTTTCGACATAAAAACCTCCTGACTTTTTCATCCAATCGACTGCCGTCCGTTATCCTTTAAAAAGCCGTAGGATGTCGTTGTATGTGACGGCGAGCATAAGCAGCATCAGCATGGCGAACCCGATAAAATGCACCATGCTTTCCCGGTTCGGATCGACCGGCCTCCCCCGAATCGCTTCGACCGCCAGAAAAACGAGCCGGCTTCCGTCCAAAGCGGGAAACGGGAGCAGATTGAACAATCCCAGATACAGGCTCAGCAGAGCGGCCCAGAACACCAAATAGTTCATGCCCAGATTCGCGTATTCCCCGGTCACCGTCACGATGCGCACCGGTCCTCCGAGATCGTCCAGATTAAACTGCAGCGTCGCCAGCATTTTAAAGCCGAGCAGGATTTGCCCCGTCGCGTGGCCCATCGTCGTCCAGGCACCCTGAATCGCTTCGGCCGCACTCGCCTGCCTAGTCTGCACCTGAATCTCGATGCCGACAAACCCTTTGCCGTTCCGTTCGAGCGGCGTGACCTCCCGCTGCATTTGCTCCCCGTTCCGTTCGATGATCCATACCATCTTCCGATTAGCCGAGCCTTCGATCATCGTTTTTAATTTTCTCGTATCCGCATCGAGCGGTTCCCCGTTGACGGAAAGCACGATATCGCCGCTGTGCAGGCCGGCTTTCTCCGCCGCCGTCCCCGGTTCGATTTTGCCCAGTTTCACGTGCTGCGGTATGCCGTTCATAAATATATAAACGATGAACAGAAAGAAAGCGAGAATAAAGTTCATCAGCGGTCCGGCAAAAATGGCCAGCGCCCGCTGGCCCACCGTCTTGCTGCCGAACTGCCGATCCCACGGGGCGATCTGCGTCTCCCGGCCCCTTGCCACCATCACCGCTTGCGGATGCACGCTGTATGTATGCGTCTCGCTGCCCGCTTCCAATTTGACAAACAATTTTTTCTCCAAATCGATGCTGTCGACGACCCCCCGAACGACATCGGATCGCTGATCCAGCAAATCTAAATAAATGCGGGTGACCTGTCCGTCACGGAGCTGAACGGCAATCGTCTGGCCCGGTTGAATCTGGATGACTTCCGGGTCTTCTCCAGCCATGCGCACGAATCCGCCGATCGGAAGAATGCGCAGCGTGTATCTTGTCTCCCCTTTTTTGTAAGAAAACAGCTTCGGACCGAAACCGATGGCAAATTCCCGGATTAAGATTCCCGCCCTTTTGGCGAAAATATAATGACCCCATTCATGAATGGTGACAAGAACGAAAAACACGAGCACGGTTTGCAATATGACATCCGGCGACAATCGATCCTTCCTCCTTTTTTCTCCACTTTCCTCACAGTGCAGTATGTCCTTAGATTAACATTATTCTTTATCATTGCACAAGAGAATCGATTTCATCAAAAGATTTGGAAAGAGAAGAGGCGCGTGACAGAAAGAACCGCGCGGAGAGGCCCCGCTCCCGGATATTTCGGAATCGAGCGATCTATCGCAGCTATCGCAGGCTTGCCGCCAAATCTCTGGCCCAGGCGTCCACGGCGAAAATGTCTTCCAAACCGGGAGAGCTTATCCTGTCGTGCTTTTCGACAACTTGACAGACGATGTCCTCGATTTGCAAAAACCGGATTTCGCCGCGCAAAAACCGGGCAACGGCCACTTCATTGGCCGCGTTGAACACCGTTGTCGCCGAGCCCCCCGACTCGCCGCACTGATAGGCGAGCTTTAGCAAAGGAAAGCGCTCGAAGTCCATCGGGCGAAAATGCAGCTTGCCGATTTCCGCCAAATTCAGCGGTTTGGCCGGCGATTTCATCCTTCGCGGGTAAGTGAGCGCATATTGAATCGGCACCCGCATGTCGGGAAGACCGAGCTGGGCGATGATGCTGCAATCGGCGAATTCCACGTAGGAGTGGATGATGCTTTCGGGATGAATGACCACTTCGATTTGCGAATACGGCATATGAAACAACCAGTGGGCTTCAATGACTTCCAGGCCTTTGTTGACCATTGTGGCCGAATCGATCGTCACTTTCGCCCCCATCGACCAATTCGGGTGGTTCAGCGCTTCTTCGGCCGTAACGTCAACCAGTTCGTCCCTCGTCCGATCGCGGAAAGCGCCGCCGGATGCGGTCAGCACGATTTTTGCAGCTTCCGCCCGCGCTTCCCCGTTCAAGCATTGAAAGACGGCGGAATGTTCGCTGTCGATCGGCAGCAGGGAAACATGGTGCCGTTCCGCCATTTCCGTCACGATATGCCCCGCGGTGACAAGCGTCTCTTTATTGGCGAGACCGATATGTTTGCCCGCTTGGATCGCCGAGAGCGTCGGTTTCAAGCCTTGGGCGCCGACAAGTGCGGTCACGACGATATCGGCATCGGTGCCGGCGGCGACTTCCAGCAGCCCTTCGTCGCCGTAAACGACGCGGGTCCCTGCGGGCACGTGCGGCGCCAGCTCGTCGGCCAGCGATTTGTCGGCCACCGAAACCACTTTCGGGTGAAACCGCTTAATTTGTTCCATCAACAGCGGGAGGTTGCGTCCGGCCGCCAATCCTTCCACGGCGAATTGATCGGGATGATGCGAAATGACATCCAGTGTTTGCGTACCGATCGAACCGGTCGATCCGAGTATAGAAACGCGTTTAACCATCATTTCACCTCAGTTTCTTATTAAACCATCGCTTTTCTTGTTCCGCCGCCCGATCGTTCATGGAAGAAGCGACAGCAAGTGGACGAACGGAAAAACGATAAGCCAACTGTCGCAGCGATCGAGCACACCTCCGTGGCCGGGCAAAATCGCCCCGCTGTCTTTTATCCCCCGGACCCTTTTGTACGCCGATTCGATCAGATCGCCGAGCTGCCCGAGAACGGACGCGGCCAGCCCGATGCCGACCGCCTTGGAGACGCTCAGCAACTCGGGCGCGTACAGCGAAAATCCGATAGCCGCAGCCACGGAAAACGCGATGCCACCGACGGCGCCTTCCACCGTTTTTTTCGGGCTGATTTCCGGCCAAAGCAGCCGTTTGCCGATGGCCCGTCCCGTGAAATAGGCGGCCGAATCGCTCACCCAAATGCATACGAACAAAAGGAGCGTCCAGAACAGTCCGTGCTCGAGCCATCTCGTATAAATCATGAAATGGAAACCGGTTCCGATATAAACGACGCCAAGAAAAGACAGCGCGATTTTATCAATCGGCTCCCGGTTTTTGCTGATGACGGTTACGGCCAAAAAAACGAGCAGCCAGAGCCAGATCGCGATTTCCAACGGGGGAAAGGCCGGTGTCCACCGTCCGAACGGAACCACGAAATAAACGATGCCGAGGAATCCGACGACAGAGGACCATTCCCATGGTTTTGCGCCGTTCATGCGCAAAAATTCATAGTAGCCGATGACGGACAGCACGGCGATAAGCGCGGCGAACCCGTAGCCTCCGATCGCAAGCATCAGCAAAAATCCCGCTCCGGCGAATACGCCGGTTATGATTCTTTGTTTCAACGATCATTCCTCCATCTTCGCCTTACAGGCCGCCGTACCTTCTGGCCCGCCGCTGGTATTCTTTGATCGCTTCGAAAAAATGCCGTTCCGTAAAAGCCGGCCAATATACGTCGGTAAACCAAAGCTCCGTATACGCAAGCTGCCACAGCATAAAATTGCTGATGCGCAGCTCGCCGCTCGTACGGATCAGCAAATCCGGATCGGGCAAATTATGCGTCAACAAATATTTGCTGTATTCGTCTTCCGTCACCTGTTCCGGATCGAGCGTGCCGTTCTGGATATCTTGCAGCATCCGCTTGAATCCGAGTATCATCTCATTGCGGCTTCCGTAATTGAGCGCGAAATTCAGAATGAGTCCCGTATTGTGCTTCGTCGAGTCAATCGCTTCCTCCACCGCTTTGATCGTATGCTCGGGAAGATTGTCCTTGCAGCCCATCATGCGCACCTGAACGTTATTTTCGATCAGTTCGCCAATTTCGAGCGGAAAAAATTCCTGGGGGAGCTTCATTAAAAAATCGACTTCTTCCTTCGGCCGTTTCCAGTTTTCGGTAGAGAACGCGTAAAGCGTCAGCACTTTCACGCCGATTTCGTTCGCCGCCATCGTAATGCGCTTTACGGTTTTCATCCCGGAATGATGGCCGGCCACCCGGGGCAAACCTTGACCTTTGGCCCATCGTCCGTTGCCGTCCATGATGATGGCCACATGCTGCGGAATATTGTCCGGACTGATCCCGTCCTTTCCCGCGCCCGGCTCAGCCGGTTTCCGTCTCCCCAACCATTCGCGAATATGTTTGATCATCCTTTTTCCCCCAACAAGGATATAAAGCCAAGACATAAAACCCCCAGAAGACGGGGGTATCGGGTCAGATTAAACTTCCATGATTTCTTTTTCTTTTGCCGCTACGATTTTGTCCACTTCGGCGATAAAACGATCCGTCGTTTTTTGTATATCTTCCTGGTGCCGGCGGGACTCGTCTTCGGAGATGGTCGTTTTTTCCAGCTTTTTAATTTCGTCGTTCGCGTCTCTTCGAATATTGCGAATGGCCACTTTCGCCTCTTCGCCGTATTTTTTCGTCATTTTGACCAGTTCGGTACGCCTTTCTTCCGTAAGCGGCGGAATCATGATCCGGATGACGGAGCCGTCGTTCGACGGATTCAAACCGAGATCGGATTTCATAATCGCTTTTTCCACTTCGCCGAGCGCCGATTTGTCCCACGGTTGAATGACCAGCGTCCGCGGATCCGGCGTCGTGATGTTCGCCAACTGGTTGACGGGCGTCATGGTGCCGTAATATTCGACCTGCACACGGTCCAGCAGAGCGGGCGTCGCCCGTCCGGCGCGCAAAGTCAGCAAATCTTTTTTTAATGCCGAAATCGCTTTATTCATCCGTTCTTCCGCATTTTTTTTCACAGACTGAGGCATGATTCAAACACTTCCTTTCACCGTTGTTCCGATTTTTTCACCAAGCACAACCCGTTTAATGTTACCTTTCTCGGTAATAGAGAATACGATAAGCGGAATATCGTTGTCCATACAAAGAGATGATGCCGTCGAATCCATGACGCCCAAATTTTTGTTCAGCACTTCCAGATAAGTCAGTTCGTCGAACTTCTCCGCCAGCTTGTCTTTGAGCGGATCGGCCGAATAGACGCCGTCCACTTTGTTTTTGGCCATGAGGATGACGTCCGCTTCAATTTCAGCCGCCCTGAGCGCCGCGGTCGTATCGGTGGAGAAATAAGGATTGCCCGTGCCTCCCGCAAAAATGACGACTCTGCCCTTTTCCAGATGCCGAATCGCTCTCCTACGTATATAAGGCTCCGCAACCTGCTGCATCTCAATCGATGTCTGCACCCGGGTCGGAACCCCGATTTTTTCAAGCGCATCCTGCAGCGCGAGCGAATTCATCACCGTAGCCAACATTCCCATATAATCCGCTGTGGCGCGATCCATGCCTTTCGCGCTTCCGGCGATTCCTCTCCAAATGTTCCCCCCGCCTACGACAATCGCCACTTCAACTCGCAGCTCGAACACTTCTTTAACCTGCTCGGCGATGGAAGAAATAGTGTCCGCGTCAATCCCGTATCCTTGTTGTCCCGCCAGCGCTTCACCGCTGAGCTTCAATACGATGCGTTTGAATTTGGGTCGTTCCAACTTTGATGTACCTCCACTCCTGGAAAAACTCGTTGCTGTATTTATAAAAGAAGGAACACATCGGTGTTCCTGCATTTGTGTACTATGTCGAAATTCGTCGGACCTTGCCCGGTTGTTCTGATCGATATCAAAGCTTGGCTTGTGCCATCACTTCTTCGGCGAAATTGTCCTGCTTTTTCTCCAAACCTTCCCCGAGCTCAAAGCGGGCAAATCTGCGGATGGAGATGTTTTCGCCGATCGCGGCGATTTTTTCGTTCAACAGCGTGCTGATCGTTTTGTCCGGATCTTTAATGAACGACTGCTCCATCAGGCAAAATTCTTCATAAAATTTGCCGATGCGTCCTTCCACCATCTTGTCGACGATATGGGCCGGCTTGCCTTCGTTTAAAGCTTGGGCTCTCAAAATTTCGCGCTCTTTCTCCAGTTCTTCGGCCGGCACGTCTTCGCGGCGCACGTAGCGAGGATTCGCTGCGGCAATTTGCATCGCAATGTCTTTTACAAATTCTTTGAACTGGTCCGTTTTGGCCACAAAGTCGGTTTCACAGTTGACTTCGACGAGCACGCCGATGCGTCCGCCGGCATGAATGTACGATTCTACCAAGCCTTCCGTCGCGACGCGTCCCGCTTTTTTCGCTGCCGCCGCCAATCCTTTCTCACGCAGAATGTCGGCCGCTTTCGACATGTCGCCGTTTGCCTCTTCCAGCGCTTTTTTGCAATCGAGCATGCCTGCCCCCGTTTTTTCGCGAAGCTCTTTTACCATAGATGCTGAAACAGCCATTATTAATCATTTCCTCCTTGTTCGTTTGAATCGTGTATGTATCCGCCTGCCGCGTTCGCGCGCGTTACCAGGCGCTCCATCTTAAAAAAGGGCGGTGAGAGGTTATAAAACCTGCAAACCACCCTTTCACCCTTTGCATGTATCGTTACGCTGTCGTTTGCTCGCCTTGATGCGCTTCGATGACCGCATCGGCGATTTTCGAAGTAAGCAGCTTCACGGCGCGGATCGCGTCGTCGTTGCCCGGAATGACGTAGTCGATTTCGTCCGGATCGCAGTTAGTATCGACAATCCCGACAATCGGTATACCGAGCTTGCGGGCTTCCGCAACGGCAATGCGCTCTTTGCGCGGGTCGATGACGAACAGCGCGCTCGGCAGTTGCTTCATGCCTTTAATGCCGCCAAGGAATTTTTCCAGCCGATCTTTTTCTTTGCGCAGCAAGATAACTTCTTTCTTCGGCAGCACGGTAAACGTTCCGTCTTCTTCCATTTTTTCCAGCTCGTGCAGCCGATCGATGCGCTTTTGAATCGTTTGGAAATTGGTAAGCGTTCCGCCCAGCCACCTTTGATTAATGTAGAACATGCCGCAACGTTCGGCTTCTTCCTTGACCGAATCTTGGGCCTGTTTTTTCGTTCCCACGAACAGGATCGTTCCGCCTTGTTCGGCAACGGAGCGAACGAAGTTGTACGCTTCCTCGACTTTCTTCACCGTTTTTTGCAGATCGATAATGTAAATCCCGTTTCTTTCCGTAAAGATGTAACGATCCATTTTCGGGTTCCAGCGCCGGGTCTGATGCCCGAAGTGCACCCCTGCTTCCAACAGCTGTTTCATGGATATGACCGCCATCTTCAACATGCCTCCTCTAATGGTTTTTTCTCCTCCGCCAATCGCATTTTCCGCCAAGACTTCATCACGAAGCACCCTTGTTGGAATTGACCGGCGTGTGTTATTAACACCGACAATTACTATACCACATCTCGGGCGATGCTTGCAACCATTGTCGTTCGCCCGGCAAAGCTGCGCGGGATTACGCGCAAACGGCAAAAAATAAAACCTTTGCGCTTAGCTTCGCAAAAGGTTTGCGGATGAAGCCGGATCCCGTTCCGGTGCCCGGCGGGGAGCATTCTGCGTTATGCGCCGAAACGTTCCTCCTGTTTGGCCAGCTGGAGAATCAAAACAATTTCCCCTTTATTCATTCCAAGCTTCTTGGCGATAAAGTCCATTGATTTTCCTTGGTCGTGCAGCCTGAACAATTCTTCATATCTTGACCTGATGCTCCATCGCGGCGGTTCTCCGGAAAGCTCCTCCGGCTCCTGTCCGTCCCTCGTCGCGGGAGAGGCCGCCGGAACGTCCGCAGGCGTCTCAAGCGCCGCCGTCCGGGCGGCTTGCGATTCATTTTTGCCAAGTTCCCGGGCAAGTTCCCGGCCTTGCCGTTCCAAATATTCGATCCGGTCCTGCAGCTTTGCCATCCTGAGCTCGTAATCTTTCCGCATCTCCGTAAACAACGCCTTCAGTTCCTTGTTCCCCTCTTCAATCTCTGCCGCGAAATATTCAAGGGTATCTTCGATTTCCCGGACGACGTTCGTTGTTTTTGCGGACGATTTCGATCGTCTGAAGATGAAAAAGGCGCAGACCAGAATCATGGATCCCAACATTGCGAAATACTGCCATGGCTCCAAGTTTGTCACCTTCTTTACATCGATAGGTCGATATGGCGGCCTTTGTACGGATGCGGGGATTCGTTCCCGTTCGGCGCCATCCGTTTTTTGGGATTGGACTTGTTTTTTTGGCGCGGCCTATCGTTCGATTGCCGGCCGTCCCTGCCGACGCTCACGTTGAAATGGTCCGGCTCGTCCACACCGACGCTTTTTTTCCGTTCCAAGTCCGCATTTTTTATCGCATGGACGGCAAGCGTCGCCTGATCCTGGATCGGCTTATGCTGAAGCTGGTGCTGCATGTTTCCCATATCTCCGGTCCGGGGAATGGCAATTTGCATTTCAATCGATTTCAAGCTCATCTGATCACCCCATTGAATTCGAAAACGGGCATTACAACAACGGAAGCATGGCGATATCTCCGTCGCTCAGCTTGAAAACCGCGCGGGAAACCGCATCATTGACGAAACGGGTATAACGGCCGATGATGATTTTCGAACCGGGGTAAATGGTCGAAACCACTTCGACAACGGCCTTGTCGATATGATCCAGCGCGTTTTCGATGTCCTTCATCCGTTCCTGAATTTCTTCCAGCTCGTCCGATGCCTGTTTTTTCGTATTGCTCAATTTGATTTTCAGCGCCAGCTTGTCCGGGCTCAACTGGCCGTTAGCGGCAAGCTGCTCCAGCAGGACGAGCGCTTTATCCGTTTTTTCCATATTTTCGGTTATCGTTTTCAGCCTTCCCCTTAACTCGAGCAACTCGTTTCGAAGTTCCGGAGCGACTCCCACTTCAATCGAAGTCACCGTGGACATCGTATTTCCGATCGTCCGCGCTTCCACTTTTTCGCCGGCCTGGATAACGCCGCCGACGATTAAACCTTTCGCTCCCCGGCAGATGACGTTTCTGCCCGCCCGGACCTGGGAATGCATGATGCTTTGCGATACGATGATATCTTCTCCGGCCGACAAGTTGCCGTCTTGTACAAACGATGTCTTGATCGATTTTCCCGCTCTGATCATCCCTTTATTATGGCCCAGTATGCCGGCGGAAATTTCTATGGAGCCTTCCGCAACCAAATCGGCGCTTTCCACCCCGCCGTACACCCGGATATCGCCGGCCGCCATCACTTTGAATCCGCTCAGGACGTTGCCGCGGATAATGACGGTTCCGACAAAATCGATATTTCCCGTATGATAGTCAACATCGCCATTGACTTCGAAAATCGGAAAAACGTTGATTTTCTCGTTTTCCGTTTTGGTTACGATGCCGTCAATCGCCGCGTACAGATACATTTGGCTCGCATCGGTCACGACGTTTTTGCCCAGTTTAAAGCGCGCTTCCTTTCCTTTTCTCGGGAGCAACGTTTCCCCGGTCACCGCTTTACCCGGCAAACCTTCCTTCGCAGGCACTCTTTCGGCAAGCAGCTGTCCTTTACGGACATTGTTCAGGGACGAGATTTCCCTGAAGTCGACTTTTCCGTCTTCCAATTCCAACGGTTTTTTCGCATTCGAGCCGGATTCGAACAGGTGGCGGATATACCCGTCCTCTCCGTCAACAGGCTTGTCTCCCACCGCTACGACGACCGGAGAGTTTAACAATATCTTCGGTTCGTCGGCGATTTCCGACAATTTGTCGTACTGGATGCCATAGACGACACGGCGCTTGTGCAGATGCGCTTCCAATTGCTCGACGGTGCACTGAAACGTTTCTGCGGCATCCCGAAGCTCCATGTAGGCATAAAGTTTGTCTTTCGTTATCTCCACCGTAACGAATTGATCCAGCATGTCGTTCTGCATACTTGTCACCTCCCTGCCAAAGTGCCTGTTTTATGGATGGCGCCGGATTAATCCTGCATCAGTTGGTTTTTAAATCTGCCGAGGGCACCGCGCAACCGCAAAATCGCTTTGGAATGAAGCTGTGAAATTCTCGACGGAGAAAGCGACATTACTTCGGCGATCTCGCTGAGAGACAAATCTTCGTAATAGAACAGCGATATGACGGTGCGTTCTTTTTCCGTCAGCCGTTCGATAGCTTTGGCCAGCACTTCTTTCAGGAAAACTTCGTTGACTTTGGATTCCGGGTTTTTGGCGTTCTCATCGATCAGCAGCGACAGTTTCGTATCCGCTTCCTCATCTTTGATCGGATCATCGAAGGAACAGATGGTGGTCACCGCGATTTCCTGAACGATTTGCCGGAATTCTTTTTCGGAGATTTGCAGATAGTCGCTTATTTCCGCATCGGTGACGGAACGCATGTATTGCTGCTCCAATATTTGATACGCTTCCTCAATTTTTTTCGCTTTCTCGCGAACGGAACGCGGCACCCAATCGTTATGCCGCAAACCGTCGATGATCGCGCCGCGGATACGCCAGGAAGCGTAGGTTTCAAACTGAAGGCCCCGCTCGTAATCGAATTTGTCGATCGCATCGATCAAGCCCATTATACCATAGCTTTCCAAGTCGTCCCTAGAAATATTTTTGGGCAGGCCGATCGCCAGCCGGTTTGAAACGTAATCGACAAGAGGCAAATATTGTTCTATTAATCTTTTTTTGGCTTCGACCTTTCCTTCTCGTTTCCACTGCTTCCATAATTCCATATGGTTCAGATGCGGCCGATTTGACTCCAACCATTATTCACCGTCCTTCACCTTCCGACATATGGCGCACCGCCTTTGCCAGATCTTCAGGGGTCGGCCGGTCCATATGAGCCAGTTTCGGGGGATTGAGCGGCGAAAACTTCTTTTCTTCCCCGGATGGGTCCAATGAATGGAGCGGCTTCGGGTTCAACGAATGCTCATCGGCCGGCGTGACCAAATCGATATTTTGGCCTCTGTGCTCTTCGTCGGAGGGACCCGCTGATTCCATCCGCTCCCGCTGCGAAGGAAGCTTCGCCACGGTGCCGAGTATCCACCGGATCAAAAAACCGAGCGCAAACACAATGATGAAGCTGTACATGCTGCGAAGCAGGGTAAGGCCGAGAAAATTATTGCCTGCGGATAACACAAAAGTAAGGACAAATCCGCTAACGCCCAGTCCGATATTCCAACGTATGGATCCAATCATCGTTATATTTCCTTCACTCCCCGCTGAACGCTTCGCACAAGCATGACGCCTGTGGCGCAATAAAATTCGATCGTTCTGCCGTGATGTCCGCCCGTATCCTCCGCTTTTACCGGTATCGAGTAACGCTCCAGCACTTCCCTGCACGAATCGACGTTGCGGGGACCGATTCTCATCGAATCGCTGTTTGCGGCAAAGGCGAACATTTGCGCGCCTCCCGCGAGTTTCGCTTCCATCCGGTGAACGGACGCTCCCAATTCCGTCATTCTGGCAATCAATTCGGGAATAGCCGTATCGGCGTACTTTGCCGTATTCAGCCGGCCTTCCCGCGCGATTTCCGATGATGGAAGCATGACGTGAGCCATGCCGGCCACTTTCGTTTTTGCATCATACAGCACAACACCGACGCACGATCCGAGACCCGTCGTTTTCAATATGCCCGTACCGGAGGATACGTTCATATCCGCCATGCCGACTTTGACGCACATATCCCGGGTCATTGCGGCGGCACTCCCAAAGCAGCGAATAATCGATGAAAAGATTCCGGATCGGGGATGAAGAAGAAATGTCCTTCTACTTCGACATCGTCTTCTCCTGCGAATAAGGTAGTGTCGATCAACATCGCGCGATCGCCCATTTGACCGAATTGGATGAGCCCGTAACTCAATATCGCGCCCGCCATGTCGATCGCCAGGGAAGGAACGGTCGGCGACAATTGCAGAAGCGTCAAATCGGCGAGCGACGCCAAATAGGATCCCGCCAGAATGTTTCCGATTTCCGACAACGCCGACACCGCCATTTCCGTTAACTCCGTTCCTTCCTGCATTTCAATTCCGGCCAGCGATCGCAGCAACCGCTTTGCCGATTCAAGCGGCAAAATGAAGAACATGTTCCCGGGAGCGTCGCCGACGACCCGGAAGAAGACGGCCAGAACCACTTGTTCGGAGCCGCCTACACTCTCCGCAATTTGTTCGAAGGGAAGCAAATTGACTTGAGGCACCTGCATGTCTATCGGTTTCCCGAGCAGTTTGGACAAGGCGGTTGCCGCATGGCCCGCGCCGATGTTCCCCACTTCCTTCAGAACGTCCAACTGCAGTTCGGCAAATTGGTTCAGCGCATCCACTGCCTTACCCCTCAAAATTTTCCAGTTCAATAATTTCTTGTTTGTTTAACACTTCTTCCAGATTGAGCAAAACGAGCAGCCGGTTTTCCCCCAGCTTCGCGATGCCGCGCAAATATTTCGCGCGGATTCCTCCGACGATTTCCGGCGGTTCCTCGATAGAGTCGCTGTCCAGATCGATCACATCGTTGGCCGAGTCGACAATGAGTCCCACTTCCATATCGCCGACGGCTACCGTAATAATTCTCGAATTGTCGGTCGGTTCGCTCTCCGCCACGTTAAACCGGCCCCTTAAATCAATTACAGGAACGACGACGCCGCGCAAGTTGATGACGCCTTTTACAAAGGCGGGAGTTTTCGGCACCCGGGTCAGCGGCTGCATCCTTTCAATCGTGCGCACTTTATCGACTTCCACACCGTACTCTTCGTCCGCCAGGGTAAACACGATCACTTTCAATTCTTCTCCCATGTTCGTAGCCTCCTTATTTAATCAGCGCATTCGGATCGATAATGAGCGCCACTTGCCCGTCGCCGAGAATGGTCGCTCCCGAAATGGCAAAAATGTTCGTCAAATATTTGCCGAGCGATTTGAGAACGATTTCCTGCTGGCCGATGAATTCTTCAACCATAAGCGCAGCTATTTTTTCGCCTTTGCGGATGACGACGATTTCCGTTTCCTCCTCGTCAGCCTCGGAATAACTCGGGCATTCGAACAGTTCGCTGAGCGACAAAAGCGGTATAATCGTATTCCGGAAATCCATCATGCGGATGCCGTGAACCGTCCGGATTCGCTCCTTTCGCAAAATCGCCGTTTCGACAATGGAGGACAGAGGAATCGCATATTTTTCACTGCCAAGCTTGACGAGCATCGCCGATATGATCGACAGGGTGAGCGGAAGCCTTACGGAAAATTTCGTCCCGAGACCCGGACGGGATTCCACGGAAACTTGTCCGCCGAGCGATTCGATTTTTGTCTTCACCACGTCGAGACCGACGCCTCGGCCGGAAATGTCGGAAATTTTGTCGGCGGTGCTGAAGCCGGACGCGAACAACAGCTGGTATACTTCCGTATCGGTCATTTTGTCCGCTTGGTCGGCGTGAATCACTCCGTTTTTCAATGCGGTTGCCAGCACTTTTTCACGGTTGATTCCTTTACCGTCGTCCTCAATTTCGATAAAGACGTGATTGCCGCTCGGGAAAGCGCGCAAATGCACGGTCCCGGTTTCCGGTTTGCCTGCCGCTATCCGGTCGGCTACCGGATCAATGCCGTGATCGACGGCGTTGCGCAGCAGATGGACGAGCGGATCGCCGATTTCGTCGACAACCGTTCTGTCCAGTTCCGTTTCCGCCCCTGTAATGACGAGATCCACTTTTTTGTCCAACGTTTTGGCCAAATCCCGGACCATTCTCGGAAAACGGTTGAATACCGATTCGATCGGCACCATTCTCAGCTTCAGCACGACATTTTGCATTTCGCTGCTCACCCGGGCCATATGCTCCACGGTTTCGGTCAAATCCACCCTGCGAATTTCGCCGGCCAGCTGCTCCAGCCGCACCCGGTCGATCAGCAGCTCGCTGAACAAATTCATGAGCGTGTCCAGCCGTTCGATATCGACGCGGATCGTGCGGCCCGCAACCGGGGCATTCTGCCTGGAGGAGCCTTGCTGCGCCTTAGCCGTTCTCAGTTCGGCGGCGGCTTCGGTTTGGCTTTCCGGCGCTGCGGGGCGCTGGTCATTTTTCGCTTCTTCCAACGACTGTCGGTCTATCGGCGTAATGTTGACCGATTCAATCTCCGAGATGTTCATGATGATCTGTTCCAGCGTCGGCTGATCGACTCTGGAAATCATATAAACGGAAAACACTTTGTCGAACTTTTCCTGCTCGATGTCCTGTACCGACGGGTTGGATTTCACGATTTCCCCGTTTTGCTCCAACGCGTCGAACACCATGTACGCCCTTGCCGCTTTCAACACGCTGTCGTCCCGAATTTTGACTTCCAGGAAAAATACTTTATTGCCAGCTTCAATCGATTGGGACAGGACGGAGTATTGAAATTCGTCCAGACGCCTCGAGTCGTCGGAAGCGCCGGTTTTCACCGCTTCGGCTGTCGCGGCTACTTCTTTCCTGTAATCGCCGGAAACGATCGATTTCAGCGCCGAAACGATAGGCGCAACGTCGGCTTTTCCGGTCCCGCCTTCAATGATGTCCTGCACCATCATCTCCAGATGGTCCAGGCTCTTGAAAAGGCAGTCGAAAATGAGCGGTTCCATTTGCAGCTTGCGGTTTCTTACCAAATCCAGCACATTTTCCATTTCATGCGTCAGCGAGGCGAGATCTTCAAATCCCATCGTTGCCGACATTCCCTTCAATGTGTGGGCCGAACGGAAAATATCGTGCACGATGCCGATGTCGTCCGGTTGGTTTTCCAGCTGCAGCAAATTGTCATTTATCGCCTGCAGATGTTCTTTCGATTCGTCGATAAACATCGACAAGTATTGATTGACTTCCATAGACGCACCTCCTTGAATGTATGTAAATGGATGTTGCAAACGTTATGATTTAAGTACCGCGTCGATTAGTTTTTGCGGTATCTGCTGAAGCGGCAGCGAATGGGCCGCGCCTTCCATTTCGACAGCGGCTCTCGGCATGCCGTATACGACGCAGCTTTGTTCCGCTTCGGCAATCGTCGTTTCCGCTCCCGCATCCCGCAGCATTTTCATTCCCTTCGCCCCGTCGCTTCCCATGCCGGTCATAATGACGATATGCCTCTTCAACTGCTTGAACGGCACCAGCGATTCGAACAGGCAGTCAACGGACGGGCGGTGGCCGTTGCGCGGCTCGTCCTTGGTAAGGCGTATCCGGTATCCCGGATGCTCCTTGACCAGTTTCATATGCCAGCCGCCCGGGGCCACATAGGCCGTTCCGGATTCGACCGGGCAGCCGTTTTCCGCTTCCACCACCACGATTCGCGATACCGAGTTCAACCTCTGCGCGAGCGATTTGGTAAAATTCGGAGGCATATGCTGCACGATGAGTATCGGAGCCGGGAAAGATTCGGGAATGTGCGACAGGACGTAGTGCAACGCTTTCGGTCCTCCCGTCGACGTCCCGATGGCTACAAGATGTTCGAAGCGGCCGGGCGGGAACGCGTCGCGCGGCGGTTTCACGGGCGCGGCGGCCGGGGAAACCGGCGGGGTCGGCAGCAGCTTCTGTTTATGCACCTTCGTACCGGCCGCCGTTATCAGTTTTTCGATGATCGACTGTTTCACTTTATATAAATCAAGCGAGATGGAGCCGGACGGTTTTCCGACAAAATCGATCGCTCCGAGCTCCAGCGCGAGTATCGTCTCCTTCGCCCCTTCCTGGGTCAGGCTGCTCAGCATGATAACCGGGGTCGGCCGTTCTTCCATAATGATTTTCAGCGCTTCCAGGCCGTTCATTTCCGGCATTTCGATATCCATCGTCACGACATCCGGCTGCAGCTGTTTCACTTTTGCCACCGCTTCTCTTCCGTTTCTGGCCGTATCCACGACGCAGAACCGGCTATCCTCCGATATGAGATCGGATACGACCTTCCGCATAAAAGCGGAGTCGTCCACAACGAGAACTTTGATCTGGGACATCATCTCACTCCTCTGCGATGCGACGATTCGTTGTTAAGCGATCACAAACCGGTTATTTCAGCAGCCTGATCATTTTATTCATAAATGCCCGAATGCCTCCCGCGTCCGGATCGGGAGCCGTATTCCCGTAAATAAACCGCCCGGTGAGTTCGCGGATTCCTTTGCTGGCCTCGCTGTTCGGAAACGCGACGATAAACGGAACCTGCTTTTTAACCGCCTTCGGAACGTTGCTGTCATCGGACACGTATCCGAGCGTCGGAATGTCCAGATCCAAAAACTGTTTGGCCACCATGCTGATTTTATCGGCCGTCAGTTTCCCTTCCCGCGCATCGGCGACACGGTTGACGACCAGCTGGAAACGGACGTTGCGGTTCATCGAGTTCACCATTTTGATAATCGCATACGCATCGGTAATCGATGTCGGTTCGGGCGTCGTCACGACAATCGTCTGTTCGGCGGCGACGATAAACTTCAATGTTTCTTTGGAGAGTCCCGCTCCCGTATCGAAAATAATATAATCGACGTGGCCGTTAAGCTGGGACACTTGATCGGCGAAGTAATCCAGTTCCTCTTCGGTCAGCCGCAGCAGATCGCTGAATCCCGAGCCTCCGGCAATGAACTGCAGATCGTTGCAGCCGTTATGGATGATTTCCCAAATCGTCTTTTCCCTTTTCAGCAAATGGTACAAATTAAACTTGGGCGTTACCCCCATCAGGACGTCGATGTTGGCCAATCCGATATCGGCGTCGAATACGAGCACTTTGTATCCGCGCGCTTGGAGGCTCAACGCGAAATTCAACGTAAAATTCGACTTTCCGACCCCTCCTTTCCCGCTTGTCACCGTAATGACTCTCGTGTTTCGGGTTTGCATGCCGCCGCGGGTCTGCACCAAATGCCTCAAACCGTGCGCCTGATCATACATGGGCATGTTCCTCCAGCAACCGATCGATGATGAGTTCCTCGTTGGCTTCGGCAATATCATCAGGCACATTTTGGCCGGTCGTAATGTAGGACAGCTGGAGCGAAAAATCATGGACAAGGTTGGCTATCGCTCCGAGTGAGTCGGTTTCGTCCATTTTGGTGAACAACACTTTATCCAGCTTGAATTTGCAAAAATTTGCGGTTATCGCCTTCATGTCGTCGTATTTGGTCGTCAGACTGAGCACGAGGAACGTTTCGCTGTTTTGTTGGGACTTAAGCAGGCTGTTCAATTCCGATACATACATTTCGTTGCGGTAGTTTCTTCCCGCCGTATCCATGAAAATAATGTCGCGATCGTGCAGCTGCCGGAAAGCCCGGTTCAGCTCCTGCGGCGAAAACACCACTTCCATCGGCACGTTCAATATCGTGGCATACGTTCTCAGTTGTTCGACGGCGGCAATCCGATATGTATCCGAAGTGATAAACCCCACTTTGCGGTTATGCTTCAACACCTGCTCAGCGGCCAATTTGGCGATGGTCGTCGTTTTCCCGACCCCCGTCGGTCCGACAAAATGCGCGATGCGCGTGTCCGGAGCAATTCCTTTCGGCTTGCCGGTATGCAACAGCTTCCTCAACTGTTCCTTGATGAGCTGCCGGGCTTGTTCCCCGGTCGCCGTCTCCGCGTCTCCCGCCTGCTCCAACGCGTTTCGCAGCAATTCATCGACCAGCGTCACGTCGACGCCTTGGGAAAGCAGCCGCCTTTCCAATTCCTTGAACGCCGGCGGGTACGTTGAAGCTTCATCGTTTTGGCGGGACAAACGGTACACCATTTCCTTCATATGTTTGATTTCTTCGAGCAGGATGTCTTCTTTCGATTTCGGTTTGGCCGGTTGTTTCCCGGAAGGCGCCGGATGCTCTTCGAGCACCGGTTCGGAAACGGCCTGACGGTTTTCCGCCGCGGAAACGGCATTCAGGAAATGGGCGGCCGCACTCGGAACGGCCGGCGTCGGCGGAACGGCTGGAGCAGTTGAAGCGTTCGAGTCGGTAGCGGCAATGACTTCAATTTTTTTCTTGCCGAACCATCCGAGAAAGCCGCCCGAGCGAACTTCCTTAGTGTTCAAAATGACCGCGTCCTTGCCCAGTTCGTTGCGGATGCGCTGCAAAGCATCCGGCATCGAATCGACGACATAACGTTTGACCCTCACAGATTCACCACCCCTACGCTTTGTATTTCCACATTCGGTTCGAGTTCACTGTAGGACAGCACCGGTATATCCTGCATCGCCCGTTCCAGCAGTTGCCGCAAATACATCCGAATCGTGGGCGATGTCAGAATGATGGGCTGCTGGCCCGTCTGCAGCATTTTGTTCACCTGCTCGCTCACCTTCTGATAAATCATTTGCGAGGACGGGGGATCAAGCGCCAGATACGAACCTTGTTCGGACTGCTGCACCGCTTCGGCGATTTTCTTCTCCAGCATCGGACCGACGGTAATCACTTTTAAAGAGTCGCCCGATGCCGCATATTGCTGCGTGATTTGTCTCGATAATGCCTGTCTTGCGTATTCCGTCAAAATGTCGGGGTCTTTCGTGTATGTCCCGTAATCGGCAAGCGTTTCAAAAATCGTGACAAGGTCGCGGATCGAAATCTTTTCTTTCAGCAGCTTCGTCAGCACCTTCTGAACGTCCCCTACGGACAGTACGCCCGGAATGAGTTCTTCCACAAGCGCAGGGTACGATTGTTTGAGATGTTCGATGAGCGTCTTCGTTTCCTGGCGGCCCAACAGTTCGTGCGCATGACGCCTAATCACTTCGGTGAGATGGGTGGCCACCACCGAGGGCGGATCGACTACCGTATAGCCCGCAAGCTCGGCTTTTTCCTTATTCGCTTCGTCTATCCAGAGGGCCGGCAGCCCGAAGGCCGGTTCGGTCGTTTCGATTCCGACAATGGAGTCATCGTCGATGCCGGGACTCATCGCCAAATAGTGATTCAGCAAGAGCTCGCCTCTGGCCACCGTGTTACCTTTAATTTTGATGACGTACTCGTTCGGCTTTAACTGGATGTTGTCGCGTATCCGGATGACCGGAACAACGAGGCCGAGCTCCAATGCCATTTGCCGCCGGATCATAATGATTCGGTCAAGCAAATCGCCCCCTTGCTGCGTGTCGGCCAGCGGGATTAACCCGTATCCGAACTCAAACTCAATCGGATCGACCTGAAGCAGGCTGATGACACTTTCCGGACTTCTCACTTCCTCGATCTGCTGCTCTTCCTCCCTTTGTTCCTCCTGCACTTGCTTGTGATTCAGGTTGCTTTGCATTTTCCAGGCGGAAGCGGCAAGAACGGCGGAGAGGGGAACGGTCGTAACGAGATGAATCGGCGTAAACAACCCCAGCGCCAATACGGTGCCCGCCACGATATAGAGCAGCTTCGGGTAAGCCAAGATTTGCGAGGTGAGATCGTATGCCAGATTTCCTTCCGATGCGGCTCTCGTAACGATGATGCCTGTCGCGGTGGAAATGAGCAGGGCTGGAATTTGACTGATCAACCCGTCGCCTATCGTCAAAACGGAAAACGTCTTTGCCGCTTCGGAAATCGACATGTCATGATACGTTATGCCGATAATCAGACCGCCGATGATGTTGATGAACAAAATGACAATAGCGGCGATAGCGTCCCCTTTGACGAATTTGCTGGCGCCGTCCATCGCGCCGTAAAAATCGGCCTCTCTCTCGATTTTTTTCCGCCGTTCCTTCGCCTGCTGTTCATCGATGAGACCGGCGTTCAAATCGGCGTCGATGCTCATCTGCTTTCCGGGCATCGCATCGAGCGTAAATCGGGCCGCCACTTCGGCAACGCGTTCGGAGCCTTTCGTAATGACGATAAACTGGACGACGACAAGAATAAGAAACACGATGAAGCCGACGACCAGATTGTCGCCTGCGACGAACGATCCGAACGTTTCAACGACGTTGCCGGCCTTAGCGTCTTTCAATATGTTCCGGGTGGTGGAAATGTTGAGCGCCAGCCGAAACAGTGTCGTAATGAGCAGGAGCGACGGGAAAATCGAAAACTGCAGCGCATCCTGCGTATTCATCGCCACCAGAATAATCATCAGGGAAAGCGAGATGTTGATGATCAGCAGCACGTCCATGACGGGAAGCGGGACCGGGACGATCATCATCAGCACGATGCCGATGATGCCGACAAGAACGCCCAAATCTTTGATACGCATCTTAGCGCCTTCCCACCTTTCCTTTCAATCTGTAGACGTAGGCCAGCACTTCCGCTACGGCCTGGAACAATTCCGCGGGTATCGTTTGGCCGATGTCGACCCGCTCGTACAACGCTCTGGCGAGCGGTTTGTTTTCCATCGTGACGACTCCGTTTTGTCTGGCGATATCTTTGATTCTCAGCGCCACAAAGCCTTGTCCTTTGGCAATCACTCTCGGCGCCTCCATATGATTCGCATCGTATTGTAAAGCGATGGCAAAGTGCGTCGGGTTCGTAATGACCACATCCGCTTTCGGAACTTCCTGCATCATGCGCTGAAGGGCCATTCTCTTTTGCTTTTCGCGAATTTTCCCTTTAATGAGCGGATCGCCCTCGGTCTTCTTGAATTCGTCTTTTATGTCCTGTTTGGACATCCGCAGTTTCTTTTCATATTCATACCGCTGGTAGCCATAGTCGAGCACCGCCAAAATAATAAGCGCGATGCCGATTTTCAGGCCCAGAGACATCGTAATCCCGACGGTATGGCTCAATATGCTCCTGAGCGGCATGCTCGCCATGACCAAAATTTGCTCTCTCTCATTCCAAAGCGTCAAATAGGCGATGAAACCGATAATCGACAGCTTCAGCAGCGATTTCAAAAATTCGACCAGCGAGCGTAAGGATAAAATGTTTTTCGCGCCTTCGATCGGATTCAATTTGCTCCATTTCATCTTGAGCGGTTCCCCCGTGACGAGGAATCCGAACTGGATAAAGTTCATCAATACGGCGACGGTTACGGCAATGAGCATGAAGGGAGCCATCAATAGAAAGCCCTGATACAGGAGCTGCGCAAACAAAGCCGTTACATTCTGCTTCGATATGTCCATCAGCATGTAATCGTGAAACGTCGCTGAAAATAATTTGTAAATCCGCTCTTTGAAATCATTTCCGAACAAATAAAAACTGAGAAATGCAGAGAACAGAATAAAAGCGGCGGGCAGTTCCATGCTTTTGGCCACCTGCCCTTTTTGCCTCGCTTCCTGCTTCTTTCGCGGCGTCGCCTGTTCGGTTTTTTCCTGGGCAAACAATTGCAGATCGAGCTGCAACCGTAAGTGATGCACAAGCCAACCTCCAATGCTCACATGCAAATCTGAAATCTATGATTTGATGATCGCCAGCAATTGTTGAACGGATTCCAGCATCGTCTTGAACAGATCCTGAAACAAATAGTAGAATCCGGGAACGATTAACACGAGCACCATGAATCCGGCCAGTATTTTAATCGGAATGCCGACGACGAATATATTCAACTGCGGCACCGTTCTGGCGAGGATGCCGAGCGCGACGTCAACGAGAAACATGGCGACGACGAGCGGCGCGGACATTTGCAGCGCCAGCGCAAACATCCGGGCAAACGTTTTTACGAGAAACTCGGAGACGCTTCCCTCGTACATCCGGGCAAACAGTTCGTTTGACAGCGGAACCCATTTGTAGCTGTCCATAATCCCGATCAGCAAATAGTGGTGGCCGTTCATCGACAAGAACAGCAGCATCGCAATGATATATTTAAAATTGCCCAGAATGGGACTTTGCGTCCCGGTCATCGGATCGATAACGTTCGCGATGCCGAACCCCATCTGCAAATCGATAAACGCGCCCGCCATTTGCACGACCGTAAAAATAAAGTACGCCGTAAAGCCAAGCAAGAGTCCAACCAGTACTTCTCTGATTACGGCCAGGATGTACTCCCCGTCCCACTCGACGGCGTCCGAAGTTCCGACAGTGAGGAACGTAAGCACGGAAGCGAAAAACGCAAGGCCGATTTTAAACTGTGCGGGCACGCTTCTTGTGGAAAATACCGGCGCGACGACAAAAAAAGCTGTAATTCGACAAAAAATAAGCAGAAAATTAGGGAACGACTGAAGTAGAAGCTGCATCCGTCACCCAACCTAACCGATATACTGATGAAGGTTATTCAGCAGCTGGTAAGTAAAATCAACCAGTGTGTTCAAGACCCACGGCCCAAACAACAAGAGGGCGAGCAGCACGGCGATGATTTTCGGGACAAACGCCAGCGTCTGTTCCTGGATTTGCGTCGTAGCCTGGAATATGCTGACGATGAGCCCGACCACAAGCCCGAGAACGAGCATTGGAGCGCTGGCCTTTAAAACGATATAAACTGCTTGCCCCGCCAAACCGATAATAAAATCAGAGTTCATTTTTTCTCCCCAACCTGCACTTCGCTACGTTTGAAAACTAAGCAGCAGTGATTTGACTACCAAGTACCAGCCGTCTACGAGCACGAATAATAAGATTTTAAACGGCAGCGAGATCATGACCGGCGGCAGCATCATCATCCCCATCGTCATCAATACGCTGGACACGACCATGTCGATGACGAGAAAAGGGATGAAGATCATGAACCCCATCTGGAACGCCGTTTTCAGCTCGCTGATGGCAAATGCCGGGACAAGAACGGTGAGCGGGATGTCTTCATAGCTTTTCGGCTTGTCCGCTTTGGCGTAATTGAGAAATAACAGCAAATCTTTTTCCCTCGTTTGCTGCGCCATAAATTTTTTGATCGGAATCGCCGCTTTCTGCAGCGCCTCCGTCTGGCTGATTTTTCCTTGCAAATACGGCTGCAGCGCCGTTTCATTGATTTGCCCCAATGTCGGCGACATGACGAATAACGTTAAAAATAAGGCCAGACCAATCAGCACTTGATTGGGCGGCATCTGGTTCGTCGCCAGAGAAGTCCGGACAAACCCGAGAACGATGACAATTCGCGTAAAACTGGTCATCAGGACGAGTATCGCCGGCGCGATGCTGAGCACGGTTATGAGCAAAATGATAGTCAACGTGGCCGATGCGCCGTCCGGATTATCCGAGTTGCCGACATTGATATCGATGCTAGGTATCGGATCCGCCGCAAAGGCGTGCGCATAAACAAAGCATGACAACAGCTGCACCAGGAGAAAGGCAATCCACAGTTTGTTTTTGTTCATCTGCCGTTCAACCGATCTTTTCTTCGTTCTTCGTGCAGCCATTCATCCGCTATTTGTTTACGGCTTAACGTATGTTTCATCTTGTTGTGGAAAATCTCCTGGAATGAAGAAGCGAGATCCGGATGGTCGTCTTCCTCATCCGTTCCCCGGTTTTTCAGCTTGCCCAGCCATTTCCCCAGCATACCGGCCCCGTAACGGCTTCCCCCTGAATGCTCCGCGGCGAATGAATCGAGAATATGTTCAACTTCTGCGGATTCTTCGATTTTATCAATCATCTGGACGTTGTCCCCGACGCCGAGCAAATATATCGTCCGGCCTACTTTCGCAATCTGCAGCGATTTGTTCTGGCCTAACGGCACGCCGCCGAGCAAACGCACCGTCCGCCCCGACATCCATGAACGGTTCTTATGCGCAAAAATTTTAATAAGCAACAGCATCAGTCCGATAATAAAGGCAAGCGAAACGATGACCTGCAGCATTGTGGCGAATACATTGAACTGCTCCGGCCCTTCCGGAACGGCGTTATCGGCCGCGAATCCGGTTGCGGCGAGCAGAAACGGAATGTCTTTCATTCATGCAACCCCTGCGTTCAGTTTTACCCCAGCGTTTTTTTGATTGCTTCAATCACGCGATCGGCTTGAAACGGTTTGACGATGAAATCTTTCGCTCCCGCCTGAATCGCGTCGATAACCATCGCTTGCTGCCCCATCGCGGAACACATAATCACTTTGGCATTGCCGTCAATTTTCTTGATTTCTTTCAGCGCGGTGATTCCGTCCATTTCCGGCATCGTAATATCCATCGTCACCAAATCGGGCCTCAACTCTTTGAACTTTTCTATCGCCTGGGATCCGTCGCTCGCTTCGCCGACGACTTCGTATCCGTTTTTCGATAAGATGTCTTTAATCATCATTCGCATAAACGCAGCGTCATCCACTACCAAAATTCTGTTAGCCATTCGTTACAGTCCTCCTACCGTATTTTTTGAATGCGATCCCATTGATTCACGATATCCATTACGCGTACCCCGAAGTTTTCGTCGATAACGACGACTTCGCCTTTGGCAATCAATTTGTTGTTCACTAAAATATCGACAGGTTCACCCGCCAACTTGTCCAGTTCGATGATCGAACCTTGAGACAGTTCGAGTATTTCTTTGATCAGCATTTTCGTTCTGCCTAATTCCACCGTTACTTTCAACGGGATGTCCAGCAGCAGATTGAGGTTGACGTCGTCGGAATGCATGGACGATGACGCCGACAAACTGGCGAATTGCGCCGGCTGCACATTGACGCTTCGGTCGGGTATGGCCCCGTATCCCGGAACGGATTGCGGCGGCTGTTGGTAATGCGGCTGCACCGGCGGCTGCTGTACATTCTGTACCGATGGCTGCTGCGCCGTTTGCTGATCGGGCGCCGCATGTCCTTGGACGGGCTCGTGTACCGGCTGCCGCGCAGTAACCTGTTCACTGGCATGATAGTCCTCCGAATGTCCCGTTTGCGTGTCGTTCCCCGGCGGTTGGCCGCCCGATCCCAACAGGATGGATACCATTTCGCGGGCAAACGATACAGGAAGAAGCTGCATCAGGGTGGAATCTATCAAATCTCCAATGATAAGGCGAAACGATATTTTAACGAACACTTCTTCTTCCGGCAAATTTTCGGCTCCTTCTCCTTTGGAAAGATCCAAGATATCGATCCCCGGAGGAGAAATATTGACGAATCGGTTGAAAATCGTCGACATCGAAGTGGCCGAAGAGCCCATCATTTGATTCATCGCTTCCTGAACTGCGCTAATATGAATCTCGTTCAACTCTTCAGGAAGAACGGTCCCTTCGCCGCCCAGCATAAGATCGGCAATCACCTGCGCGTCTTTCGACTGGATAACGAGCAGATTGATTCCCTGGAACCCTTCCACGTACTTGACATGGACCGCCACATGCGGTTTCGGAAATTCTTTTTCAAGATCTTTCCGGAATACAACGGAAACTCTCGGCGTCGTAATATCGACTTTTTTTCCCAGCAATGTCGATAAAGCCGTTGCGGCGCTGCCGAACGTAATGTTGCCGATTTCACCGAGCGCGTCTTGTTCGAGTGAAGTCAAAAATTCGTCCACCCGCAAAGCCGTATTCTGCGCCTCGGCCTCCCCTTCCGCGCTTTGCCTGAGCAAGGCATCGATCTCTTCCTGGGACAAATAATCCTTATTATTCGTCATTCTCTTCTACTCCTTCGACGACAATATCGGTAATTTCAACAGCCATTTTGTTTCTCGCAGTTCCGGGGTTGCCGATAAACTTCACTTTCTCTCCGATCTTAATATGTATACCTTCCCGAATCGTTTTGTCGAGCCGGATGACATCGCCATTCGTCAGTCCGAGAAATTCCCGGACGGAAATGTACGATGTGCCGAGCTCCGCTATGATCGGAAGCTTCGCTTTGTTGATGCGCTCGTTGAGCACTTCCACTTCTTCCGGAGCCCTTGTTTTTTTCGGGGAAAAAAACAAATTGTTGACGGACAATCGCGGCATGATCGGCTCAATGACGACATGGGGGATACATAGATTAATCATCCCGGTCGTGTCGCCGATTTTGGTGCTTAACGAGATTAAAGCAATCGTTTCGTTCGGAGAAACGAGCTGCAAAAACTGCGGATTCGTCTCCAGAGCTTCCAGCCGCGGAGATAAGTCTATCACCGTTTTCCACGCTTCCTGAAAACTTTCAAACGCTCTGCTGAAAATTCGTTCCATCACAATCGTCTCGATCTCGGTCAATGAGTTTAGCTTCGCAGGGGCTGTGCCCGCTCCGCCAAGCAGTCGGTCCAGCATGGCAAAAGCGACATTCGGATGAACTTCCAGCACCATTCTGCCCTCCAAAGGTTCCGCCTCGAAAATGTTGAGAATCGTCATTTTCGGAACGGAACGAATAAACTCGTCGTACGGAAGCTGGTCCACACTGACGACGTTGATTTGCACGAACGTTCGAAGCTGAGCCGAAAAATACGTTGTCAAATAGCGGGCAAAGTTTTCATGTATGCGGGTAAGGCTGCGGATATGATCCTTGGAAAAACGAACCGCACGCTTGAAATCGTAGACCCGGATTTTTTTCTGCGTTTCTTCCTTTTTCAACTCTTCCGCGTCCATTTCTCCGGACGACAAGGCGGCCAGCAGCGCATCGATTTCATTTTGTGACAGAACATCAACCAAATTCATTCACCCCCTTCAAACATTCAGGCCAGACGTTATTGCAGAAGAACATTGGTAATATGTATTTGTTTCAACTTGCCTTCGGTCAAAATCGGGTTAATCTTGTTCATTAATTGGGCCGTCAGGTTATCGTACCCTTTCGAACCTCTCACCTGTTCGGGAGTCATATCCGCGAGCGTCTGGATCACGATGGATTTAACGACAAAATCCTGCTGTTCGAATTCTTCCTTCGTTTTTTTGTTTTCCAGTTCGAAGGCAAAGCTGATTTTGATTAGTGAGTCCCCGTCTTTTAAATTGGTCAGAATATCGTTGATTTCGACGGTCAGCTCTCTCTTTTCTTTCGCGGATAACTTTTCGGCTTTCACGGAATCGACGGAACGAGCCGCTTGTGCATTCGGGTCCGCAGGTACCGCTTTATTGTCCATATATTCCCAAAGGATGAAAAATGCGCCGAGAATCAGCGTTATGGCGATTAAAATGACGATTAACAGCTGCAGCAGTTTGTTTTGGAACAATTATGACCCCTCCGAATCGTGCCCTTTCACGGTTGCGCTAATTAGACCTATCTGCCGCATATACTGCAGCACCAAGCTTGTTACATCAGCCACCTTTTCAAGAACTATCATTTTTTTGCCTGTCGTTAAGGTTATGAGCGTATCCGGCGTTTCTTCAACCGTCTCGATGAGCAAGGCGTTTACCGTAACTTTGCTTCCGTTCAGGCGCGTCACCGTAATCATTCGCTTTCTCCCTGCCTTCGTGTGATGGAGCGGAAAAGATCGGGGGAGGGGGCTCCCCCGGGGACTATCCTGAACGATTAACGCTTCAGGTTAACAATTTCCTGGAGAACTTCATCCGATGTCGTGATGATGCGCGAATTCGCCTGGAAACCGCGCTGCGCGACGATCATTTCGGTGAACTCCTGCGCCAAATCCACGTTGGACATTTCGAGCTGCCCGGCTATAATCGCTCCCGTACCGGTCTCAGCGTTATTGGCGGTGCCGATAACCAGCTCTTCCGCCTCCGCATTCGGAGTCGTACGGTATAAGTTTCCTCCGATTTTTTCAAGTCCCCCAGGATTGGTCACTTTCACGACGCCGATGAACGTGCCGGTTCCGGCCGATGTGCCGTCGGCATTCACTGCGATGATCTCCCCGTCCTGGGATATGGAGAACGCGACAATATCGCCGATATCGTCAAGATTGATCGGCGTTCCGTCCGAGCTCAGCACGCGCATCCCGTCGGCATTGACCAGGTTTTTGTTCGCATCCAGCATGAAATTCCCGGCTCGGGTCAAATACGGAGTTTCCTGATCGTCATTGGCCCGTACGGCGAAAAATCTGTCGCCGTCGATCCGCAGGTCGGTCGGGTTGTTGGTGGTCATCGCACTGCCCGGCGTATGAAGCGTATCGATGGAAGCCAATGTTACGCCAAGCCCGATCTGTTTCGCATTGCTCCCCCCTCTTCCGTTATCTGCCGGTGCGCTGACCCCGGCAACCGTCTGGCTGAGAATATCCTTGAACATGACCCGTCCCGCTTTAAAACCAACTGTATTTACATTGGCGATGTTATTTCCAATCACATCGAGCTTGATTTGAAATCCTCGCATTCCGGAAACTCCCGAATAAAGGGATCTTTGCATTTCCTCGTTCCTCCTCAGTCGTTTTCATACCATTTATCGCTGAATCGGGTCGGCTGCTTCCGTCGTTCCGCAGCCGCGGGCTTCCGCATCGGGCCGGCCCAAATGATCAGGAGATGATGACCGCGCTGTCGATTTGCGTAAATACGTGATCGTTCATGGTCGAACCATCCATGGCGGTTACGACGGTTCGATTTTTAACGTTAATGATAAATGCCATGTCCCCCAGCAAAATTAATGAGTCTTTTGCGCCTTTGGCGGCCGCTTTATCGACTGCGGATTCAATTTTCGCCAACTGCTCCGGCTGCAATCGGATTCCTCTCTGCGCAAGCCGCAATTCCGCGTGACTGCTGAACCGGACGATGTTCTCCTCAAAAATGTCGCGGAACGAGCGTTTGTCCGCCGGCGGCAGGCACGTCCCGGACGATACCGGTTTTCTCACGGCTCCGGGCGGCACCGCGCTCGGGTACAATCGAACGATCGAAATGTGTTCCGACATTACTGCTCCTCCGGGTTGGATACTTTCACCAGGTCATCGAGCGGAATTTCCTGTCCATCCACTACGACGTGTTGAATTCCGTCCTTGTTCGTAATCGCGCTGACGATTCCCGTTTTCGTCACGGTTCCGGTTTGTTTCGTTTCCATCCAGCTGACTTGTTTGCCGATGAGCCCCGAAGCGATGCCCATCGACTGCCTGAGCTGCTTCATTTCCGAGGCCATGTTCATTATCTGCTCCATGGAGGTGAACTGCGCCATCTGTGCGATAAATTCCTTATCCTGCAGCGGCTGCATCGGATCCTGATTTTTCAACTGGGTGACCAGAATTTTGAGAAAATCGTCTTTGCCTAATGAACCGTTATTGTTCTGCTTGGCAAGAACCGCATTGTCCTTGGAATAATGCGGCCAAACGACCGTCTTGCCTACACTGCTTCCGGACACCGGACCACCTCCGAATCTTTATGCCGTAACATCAAACGAATTGCCGTAAACCAACGGTTTGCGCAAGCCCTCATGCTCCAGTTCCAAGATGAAATCGTCTTGCGCTTCGTCATACCGAGCCGTTTTGCTTTTATGCGGTTGGCTGAAAAATTGCTGCGAGGACTGCTGCTGTCTTTGATCCTGGAACAAGCTTGACGAAATGCTGTTTTGCGACACTTCCAGCCGATCCACCTGCAGGCCCTGATTTTGCAGCGCCGTTCGCAGCTGCGCCAGCTGGTTCTCAATCGTTTCTTTGCCAAGCAGCGTTTCCGTCATGAATTGGGCGACAATTTGTCCGTTATGTATCGAAATGCGCACATCCACTTGGCCCAAATGTTCCGGAACGAGCGATATTTTTGCTTCCGATAGTCCTTTAAGCTGCGTAATTTTCATGTTTTTCAAGATGAACCGGCCCATTTCCGCGGCAAACTGCCGGGCAGCAATCGGTTGCGGAACCGGTTTCGGCGCCATATCGCTTTGCAAAGTGCGGTTCCAATCCAGACCCTGCATCGCAGAAGAAGGCATATTCGCCGAATCGGCTTGCGTTTGATCCGCTGCAGGGCCGGATTGCTCCGCAGACAGAAGTGAAATGGCATTGGACGCTATCGGCGCTTTCATGCCAAGCCACGCCAAGCTTTGCAGCGCATCGCTTCGGCGCGTTTGCCCAACGTGCAGGGCAGGCTGGCCGCTATGCGCTTCGACAACCGAATCCTGCGCCATAACGGGCAAGCCGCCTAACCGACGGACAAGCCGCTGTTCCGCCGTAGCGATTCCGGCTTTCCCCGAATCCGCCGCAGCTAGCGCCGTTAACGGCAATTCCGCCTCCTGGACGGGTCGGGAACGGACTTCGGACATCCATTGCGTCAACGGATGCACCGCTGCCTGCAATGATTGGGCAAGCTGCTGCACTTTCGGGTTTTGCGGCGCGCGGTTCATTTCGGCAACGAAACGTTCAATGACGTTTTGCAAGTTCGCCATCCCGTTCTGCAGTCCGCTGCCTGCGTCATCATCGTTCAAACCCGCCAAAGCCGGCGTTCCGATAGATGCGAATGCAGCCGTCGAGTCCGGTACTCCCTGCCGCTCCGCCAACCAAGCGGAAGCCTGCTGCAGCCATTTTTGCAGTTCCGGATTCGCCAGTACCGCAGCTTGCACTGCCGCCGGGCTTTGACGCAATGCCTCGACGAACGCTGCAGCGGCTTGCTCCGGTTGCTCAGCATTCAGCTGCGGCATCAAGGAAACGAGAGCTGCCGGATTCATTCCGAGCATCATGAAAAGAAGAGCGGCGTCCGTTTCCGTTCCGTCGGACTGCTGCTGTCCGAGCATATTTCCGAGCACCGCGGAAAAGGGTCCCGCGTTTGCCAGCCCGAAACCGCCCGCAACCAGGCCTGCATTCGCCGCCGGTTGAGAGGCCGACGAAATATTGCTTCCTGCCGTCGGCACGACGTTTTGCACGAGCATCTCCATTGTCTTCACCTCCTTTCCGGGTTTATGCCACCGTCAATTCCCCAGTCTGTTGGCGATAGCCGCCGCCGATTCCTTGGAGAGATCCGCGAGCGCGGTCATAATGTTCGAACGCGCCTTGGCGTCCATCGAACTCAAAATGCCGACGACTTTGTTCGGACTCACGCTCATCATTTCCAAAAGCACGGAAGCGGCGCTCTTCGGCGTCATATTGGCGAATGTCGAACCGAGGTCGGCGTCGCTCAATTTTTTCGCCGTGCCCGGATTTTGCTGCTGAATGAGCTGCAGTCTTTCCTGCAAAGCGGCGATCTTCAGATTGTCCACCGGAATCATATCTTTCAGCACAATCGAGGCTTCGGCGGCTTTTTTCGGGTCCATTTTTTCCAATACCCTCATCCGCTCATCCGGTTTCATGTGGCTTAACACGAGCGCCTGCTCCGAAAGCGTCAAATTTTCCATAATCGGCGCCGCTTTGCTCGGTGTCATTTTTGCGTAAATGCTCGCCAATTCCCGGATCTGTTGGTCGTACTGCTCTTCCGTTTGCGTCTTCCGCTTTGCCTGTTCTTCCAGCAGTTTATTTTTCGCCTGCAGTTCCAGTATCGACTCGTTCTTTTGTTGAAGGTCGGCAAGCGCCTTCTTCAATTCCTCTTCTTTTTTCAGCAGCTGGCTCTTCAACCCGGCCGTCGAATGATCCGGATCGGTTTCCGAACCTGCAGTCTGCACCGCCGAGGCTGTCCTCTCCTGGGGCGAATCGACGGCCGGGAGCAATTTGCCGACGAACGGGATTTTATGCGCCGCTTTCAGCACGGTATCCGTCACGTTATAATCGAAAAGGGACAGAAGAACACCCGCCAATATCAAGGTAAAAATAATCGGGATCAGAAAGATGTACAGAAACCGTTCGAACGCCCCGTACGATGACTTCTCGACATCCAGGTTATCCAATCCGCATCCCTCCTCCGATGTCAATTCGTATTGGCATGGCGCAACGCTGCAATTTCATCGAGCTCGCTTTGCTCTTTTTTCGTCATGACGTGCCTGTATTTCTCGTACGCCTTCTCTTTGGCTTTCGTCCACACTCTCTCCTCCAGCATTTTCAGCGTTAATTTTTCCTGCTTGTGCGCGACATCGGTCTGAGCGGTTTGAACCTCTTTGAGCTGCTCATCGATCTGCCGCTCCAAATGCTGCAAATAATGTTGCATCATCAGCAGCTCGGAAATTTTCGCGCGGTGCCGCGATGCCGATATCAGTTCATCCTGCAGGGAATGTTTTTCCGCATGCAGATGGGATAAGGACGCCTCTTCCTCCCGGAGTCTGCCGATCGCTTTGGAGAGCATCCACTCCGCTTGTGTTTTTTCGTTGCTTTTCAGATCGACAATTTTTTGCAGAGAATATTGAAACCGCATCTAGCTACCCCCCGTAAAACCCCCGTAAAATTCGTGAATCAATCTTTCGAGCGCCTCCTGGTAGGTCACTTTTTCCGACGTTTTCTGCCGGGTATATTGATGGATGGCGTCAATATATTGAATGGAAAGATCAATTTCCGGATTGGATCCTTTCTGGTACGCCCCTATATTGATCAAATCCTCCGAATCTTTATAAATAGCCAGCAAACGTTTCAGATGTTCAGCCGCTGCAAGTTGCTCCGGCGGCACGATCTCTTTCATGACACGGCTGACGCTGGACAGCACGTCGATCGCAGGATAGTGGCCCTTGTTCGCGATGCGGCGATCGAGCACGATATGCCCGTCAAGTATGCCGCGGACGGCATCGGCAATCGGTTCGTTCATATCATCGCCGTCTACGAGAACGGTATAGAACGCCGTAATCGAACCTTTCATTCCGGTGCCCGCCCGCTCGAGCAGTTTCGGCAAGTTCGCGAAAACGGACGGCGTATACCCGCGCGTGGCCGGAGGTTCGCCAACGGCCAAACCGACTTCACGCATCGCCATCGCATAACGGGTAACGGAATCCATCATCAGCATGACGTTAAGTCCGCGATCCCGAAAATATTCCGCAACGGTCGTTGCGATAAGCGCCCCTTTGATGCGGATTAACGCCGGTTGATCGGAAGTGGCGACGATGACGACGGATCGGGCGAGCCCTTCCGGTCCGAGGTCTCTCTCGATGAATTCCATCACTTCCCTGCCGCGTTCGCCGATCAGCGCAATGACGTTGACATCGGCCGAAGTGTTGCGGGCAATCATGCCGAGAAGGGTGCTTTTTCCGACGCCGGATCCGGCGAATATGCCTACGCGCTGCCCCTTGCCTACGGTCAGCAAACCGTCGATGCAGCGGATGCCTACGCTTAACGGCTCGGTAACCCTCGGCCTTTTCAACGGATTAGGCGGCGTGTTGAACGTAGAATATCGGGTCATTCTCGAAGGGAGAAAGCTGTCGTCCAACGGCTGTCCAAGGCCGTCCAAAACTTTGCCGAGCAATTCATAGCCGACCTGCACCGTCAAAGGCTTGCCCGTTCCGACGACGTCGCAGCCGGGCCCTATCGATTGCAGTTCGCCAAGCGGCATCAATATCACCTTATTGTCGCGAAAACCGACCACTTCCGCTTTTAGCGGAATCGCGGACTTGACGGGATATATGTAACAGACGTCGCCTACACTGGCGTCCGGTCCTTCGGATTCCACCGTCAATCCGATGACCTGGGTCACTTTTCCGTTAACGCGCACAGGATCGATATGGCGGAGATGCTCTATGTATTTTTCGGCTTGCGGCATCCTACTCATCTTCCGACGCATCCTCGCTTCGGATTGCGACTTGACGGAGCGCTTGCTTGATTTCTGTCAGCTGGGTGTTGATTCTCGCATCTACGCTGCCGAAATTCGTTCGTATGACGCAGCCGTCATCCTGCACCGTCACATCGGGAACAATGCTCAGCTCGGCCTGGGAATTCAGCGCCAGAGCCAATTCGTCTTTCGCGTCGACGATATAGGAAAAATGCGCCGGCGATACGCATAGCGTAATGACCCCTTGTTCCCGCCTGCGGGCAAGAAGTTTTTTGATCATCTCGATAATCCAATCCTGGGAAATGGAAAGCTGTTTGCCGATAATTTTTTCGGCTATCGAACAGCTTAGTTCTATCAAAAACGGTTCGGCTTCCTGAATGATCTGCCGCTTCATCCGATGCGCCTGTTCCAGAATCGCTCTCGCCTCGCGGATCGTTTGCGCATACTGCTCCTTTATCGCCTCTTCCGCGCGGGACGCGCCTTCCCGGTACCCTTGCTCGAACCCCTCGTTCTTCATTTCTTCGATGATTCGCTCATCCTGCGCTCTTCGCTCCTGCCACCATGCGTCGATTTCCTGCTGCGCCTTTTCTTTCAGCAAAGAAGCTTCTTCTATGGACTGCCGGATATGTTCTTCCGCAAACGACTCGGCGTCGCGTATAATTCGCTCCTTCATGGCGTGAAGCCGGTCCATCTCTTCGGCCGACGACTCGTCATCCGGCACGATCGATACCGGTCTGGATGCAGCGGTTTTGCGCATCGCTTCAATCAGCTTCGAATCGTCCAAAGCCACGTAATGGAACGACTTGATGAGATTAGACAATAATATCATCCCCTCCGCCGCGCGCAATGATCACTTCTCCGGCTTCTTCCAAACGGCGAATGGTAGCAACGATGCGGGTTTGCGCTTCTTCCACATCCCGCAAACGCACGGGGCCCATGTATTCCATCTCTTCCTTGAACGTATCCGACATCCGCTTGGACATATTGCGGAAAATCGCGTCGCGGACTTCTTCGCTGGCCACTTTCAGCGCAAGCTGCAGATCGCCGTTGTCGATGTCGCGGATAATTCTTTGAATGGAGCGGTTATCCAGATTGACGATATCTTCAAACACGAACATGCGCTTCTTGATCTCTTCAGCCAGCTCGGGATCCTGGATTTCCAGAGAGTCCAGTATCGTTCTTTCCGTACTGCGGTCAACCCCGTTCAAGATTTGCACAATCGATTCAATGCCGCCTGCGGACGTATAGTCCTGCGTTACCGTCGCCGACAGCTTCTGCTCCAGCACTCTTTCCACCTGGTTGATCACTTCCGGCGACGTGCTGTCCATAAGCGCTATTCTTTTGGCGACGTCCGCCTGCTTGTCCTGCGGAAGCGATGATAAAATGGCGGATGCCTGATCGTAGCGCAGATAGGACAAAACGAGCGCAATCGTCTGCGAGTTTTCGTTTTGAATAAAGTTTAAAATTTGCGCGGGATCGGCTTTACGGGCAAAATCGAACGGCCTGACTTGCAGCGAGGCGGTCAGACGGTTGATGATTTCCGTCGCTTTGGTCGCGCCGAGCGCTTTTTCCAAAATGTCTTTCGCGTAAGAAATGCCGCCCTGGGAAATATACTCCTGGGCCAGGCATATTTGATGGAACTCCGATAAAATCGCTTCCCGTTCATGGCTGTCGATTTTGCGGATACTGGCAATTTCAAACGTCAGCTGCTCGATTTCTTCCTCTTTCAAATGTTTAAAAATTTGAGCGGATACTTCCGGTCCAAGAGTAATCAGGAGAATGGCCGCTTTTTGCCTTCCGGTCAATCCTTGCTGCATTTTTGCCATGGCGTATCCTCCTCCTAATCATCAACTAGCCAGCTTCGCAACAAATTGACAAACTCTTCGGGCTTTCTCTTCGCAAGGGTTTCCAGTTGTTTGCGAACTTGGTTTTCCGCCGTATCGTTATCCAAATCGATAGTCGGCAATTCGACCTTTGCCGGCATCGGCAAATCTTCCTCCGCCGCCTGGGCTTCCTGTCTCCTTTTCCTGACCAGGAAAACGGTTCCGCCTGCAATCAATGCAAGCGCCACGGCTCCAGCGCCGATGAGCAGCCAATTGTTCAAACGGTTGCCCGCCGCATCTTCCGTTCTCCCATCAAAGGAGTGGGTTAATACCATGACTTTCTGTTCCAGCTGCTGCGGCGTAAACGTTTGTCCGCTGTCGGCGAGCGATGCGGAGACGATGTTGACCAAAATCCGCTGGATCGCATCCTTCGTTTCCTGGGTTAGCGAGTTCGGATCGTTTTTTACAGGAGGCTCGATTCCGACGTTAATCGTCAAATCTTTGACCGTGAACGGGCTCGACACGACCTGGTTCGTAATCCGGTTCACTTCGTAGTTGATCGTTCTTTGCAATTCCTCGGAGTTGGCCTTGCCGCTCCCGGCCGCAGCCGCGTAGTTGGGAACATCGGTTCCTCCGGTTCCCGGAACGCCGCCGTCAGCGGCGCCGTCGCTATTATAAGATTTTTGAATTTCCTGCACGCTGATTTCGATTCCTTTTTGATCGACCGTATTGACCGGCGTCACCAAATGCTCTTCGCTGTTCTTCTTATCGAAATTCAGCGTAGATATGACGCTGACCACCACTTTTCCCGGACCGAGAATCGTTCCAAGCATTTGTTGCACGTTTTTTTGAATATCCGTCTCGAACTGTTTTTTGATTTTGAACTGTTGGGCCGCCTGGTTCGTCGGATTGTCCAGCCCGCCGTTCGTTTTGGATGAGGGCAGCAATTCTCCGTTCTGATCGGAAATCGTAATGTTCTCTAAAGGCAAATTCGGAATGCTGTGGGCGACAAGATTATAAATGGTGTCAATTTTCAGCTGATCGACGGGATACCCTGGTTTAAACTTCACGACGACGGACGCCGATGCGCTCTCCTGTTCGTTCGTATTGACGAATACGCTTTTCTCCGGCATATTGATCAGCACTTTGGAACTGGCGACGCCGTTGATCGAATTGATTAGTTGCTGGATTTCGCCGGCTTTGGCGTCGACGTTCAGCACTTCGAACTGGTTGTCCGTCATGCCGAAGCTCGATATGTTATCCCTGAATATGCCGTAACCGATGGAGCCGTTTTTCAACAACCCTTGCGCTTCGACGTCAATCTTCACTTCGGACACCATCGTGCTTGGCACGCCGATCGTCCGTCCGTCCGTGCTTAATTTATACGGAATGCCGTTCGTTTCAAGGTAATTTTTTATCGCAGCGGCATCTCCCGGATCCAAGTCGGTGAATGCGGTTGAATATTCCGTCTTGGAAAAATGATAACTCAGAAGCGCTATCGTCAAGATCACAAAAACAGCCGTTGCTATGACGATGCCTTTTTGGGTTTTATTCATCTGGTTCCAATACCGGGATGCATTTTCCCGGTACTGGACAAGTCTTTCGTTCACTATGTCACCCCACCACAAACTTCGCTATGTATGCTGGTATGATTTATAATTGCGTCCTCATGATTTCCTGGTAAGCTTCGATCGCCTTATTGCGAATTTGTACGGTCAATTCCAGACCGAGGGCGGCTTTCTCCGAAGCGATGAGCAATTTGTGAACGTCCGCCAATT
>JAWLCZ010000008.1:0-44585 GCA_041686835.1 Paenibacillaceae bacterium
TACTGTTTTTTCACTTCCCGCAGCTGCCGTTCAAGCGGCTCGGAGCACGACATGGCCGTTATCGAATTGCTGCCCAATATTTGTCCGACGCCGTCAAAATTGATCGCGGCCAGGATGCGATCCGGTTGAAAATCAGGGCGGCGCACATACGCTTCATCTCCAAGAGCCGCATATTCCTCGGAGCTGAAGGCGATGAATTCCAATCCGGTTTCCAATTTTGCCGCGCTCAAAGCCTCGGCAAGCGTGAGCAGCGCAGCCGTCCCCGATCCGTTATCGAATGCGCCGGACGTTCCAAATACGGTGTCGTAATGGGCCATAAGCACGATCCGTTCCGGACGCGTCCCCGTTTTACGAGCGATGACGTTGCTGGAATACCCGGGACGTTCGGTGCTGTTGATTTTGATTCTCAGAGCATGGCTCTTCCCGTGTTTCATCAATAGCAGTCCGGTTTCCGGGGGGATCGTAACGGACGGAATGTGAAAATCCCAGTCATTGAACAACGGCTGGGATTTTCCGGACTGCAGCCTTATGGTCACGATTGCGGACGGTTGTTTGTTCTCCAGCAGCCGGATGATATGCCGGTGGCGTTCCGGGTTGTATAGGGTAAAAGCTTTGGCGGTGAATTGCTCTTTCGTCAATTCGCCATACAATACCGCAATTTTGCCGGTCATCTCCGTTTCTTCCAACTGTTCAACCGTCCCGGCGAAAACGGCCGGAGCGGCAATGTCGCACGGAAGAGAGAACGTATTGGCTGTCGCTTCCAGCCGATAGCCGTTCATTTCAATATACGCGTCCGATGCTTCCCAGCTCGGACATTCAAATTTCTGCACTTCCACATCGAATCCGGCCTGAGCAAACAGCCGCTCGATGTAGCCGGCGGCGTATTCGTTTTGCGGCGTACCGATTGGACGCGGGCCGATTTCTTCGCTCAGATAACGCAAATGCCGGATAGAGGTTTCTGCCAAATGGTTCACTGCTCATCATCCTTTTCTTTGAAAGTCGTTTTTATCGTATCACATTAAAGCAAGAGATAAAGTTGAACGGCGACAACGCTGGCTTGCAAATGGGAGCGGATAAAAAACTTTATCTCTATTTTAAGGTTTTCGTATAAACTTAAGGTTAAGAAGGAAGGAGGGCGGGGATGAAGCGGTATGAACGGGCCGTCGATATTGCCCGGCGGCTTGGCGTGAGCACAAGCATTTTGCGGCACTATGAGGCATGGGGGCTTATCCCCCCGGTTCCGAGATCGGCGACGGGCTATCGTTTGTATGGGGAAGAGCACGCCGCTTATTTGGAGTGCATCCGCGCGATGGTGCCGGGTTTTGGCCTGAAAGCGACAGGCGATATCGTGAAACAAGTTCAGCGCGGCAATGTGACTGAAGCGCTGTGGCGGTTGAATGCGTCGTACGCCGCCCTGCATAGGGAAAAGGAATGGATGGAACGCATCGTTGAGATGCTGGATGCGCTTGATCAGAACGATATCCGTACCGTAGAATCGGAGCAAGAAGGCAAGCGGTTTTGGGATATCGGCGAAGCGGAGCTGCAGACCGGCGTCCCGGCTTCAGCGATACGTTACTGGGAGAAGTTGGGGCTCATCGCTCCGCCGCGCAATAAAGCTAACGGCTATCGAGTTTTCGACTCGGAGCATATCCGCCAAATATTGTTGATCCGCATGATGAGGCAGAGCGACTATCCGCTCGGTGCGATACGCCAAGTCATGCGGGAAATCGATCTTCGGAACGCAGCCCAGGCCGTACACATTGCACGGGAAGCGTTGAGGAAACTTGACGGCAAAATCCGCGAACAGCTTCGCGGAGCGGCATCGTTGTATCGGTTATGCCGAATGCTGCGCCTCATAGATATAGTGGAAGGAGACTGACGAGATGAATGACGTTCCGGCTGTTCGCATCATCCGTTTCGAACCGCGTTACGGCCCGGAGACCAAGGCGTTTATATTGAGCGTGCTTGCGGAATTCGGCTGCCCTTATCATCCTGAATGGGATGCCGATTTGGACAAAATTGCGGAAATTTATAAAGGGCGAAGCCGGTTCTGGCTCGCCCTTGACGGGGATGCGGTCGTCGGAACGGCGGCGATGCTTTGGTCCTGCGGCGCCGTCTTTGAATTGAAGCGGATGTATCTGAGCCCGGACTACCGGGGCCAAGGCATCGGGCGCTTGCTGCTTATGGAAGCCGTCAATTTCGCCAAAACTCACGGAGCCCGCCAAATCCGGCTCGATACGATGCCGAGGATGAAAGCGGCTATCAAGCTGTACGAAAGATCCGGATTTGTCAAGACAGCCGAAAACGGGGAGCGGATCGATTACGTCCTGCATTTGTTGTAAAACCGATCATGCCATCGGAACCTGGGGAATCACTTTGCCCTCAATCCGTTCAAAAATATCGTCCAAATCAGGTCCCGTGATAGTAAGGCCGTGATTCTTCAATCCGATGATCGCTCTGGCCGGCTCAGGCTCCCTTTTAATCAATTCCGCCACGGTTTGAGCGAGCTGAATTGTACCGCAAGGATAATTAATTTCCGTTGCCTTGACGCCGTCAATCCAGGCGTGGATATGAATAATGGCGCCGACGTCCGGATGTTCGGAATATATCATCCAATGTTCAATCGCATCGACGGATACCCGGTTGGGCGAAAGATTCGCAGGGACGCTGATTTGCATAGCCTTTGAACCGGAATCGTATCCCTTGACCAGAAGCAAATCTTGACCGACTTTTTTCAAATCCGCCTTGTTGCACCCGGCGGCGCTCATCCAAAAGCGGCTGTCGTCTTTCCGGCTGCTCAGATTTCCGTAGCTTAATCCTCCGATGCCGTAAAGCCTTTTTAAATGCTTGAGATCGCGGGAAGACAAATATTGTTGTATGGGAAACGGCGCCGGGAGCAAGTTCATTTGATCCAACCGTTGTCCGATCGCTCTCAGCTTTTGCGTAATTTCATCCCCCTCCCATAATTCTTCGGGCAAATCATCGTAAAACTCGTTATTGATCACGAGCTGCGAAGATGCGAGCGGCTCAAGTCTTTCATAGAGCTTTTGGAAAAAGGAATCCTCTTCGCCCGGATGATACGCGATCTTATAGCACCCCTGCTCCGGAGTAATAAAGTGCACATCGGCCTCGTCCTGATGGCGGCATATATAAACAAGATGGTTGGACAGCGACCGGACCAGATAAGGATAAGCGGATCTTAATACCGGTTCGTCCGTCACCCGGCTTTCCATCCGGCTTTCCATAATGGAAACGACAAAGGTAGCCTGCGCTTTCCTGCGAAATGGCCGGGGATCGTCGGGGTCAATGAAATTGAAAACAACCCGGATATGATCAATCGGCTCAGAGTGGAATTCATAACCTTCTGATTGAAATTTGTCCTTTATGCCCTGCGCGAACCGGCGAAGAAAGGGACTGCCGCATGTGCCTGTAATGGTGAAGCTTCCCATTGTTGATGACCTCCTGACGTATCATGAAACAATCATTCTAAGGTTCGAACACTACTTTCATACATGCTTCTTTGCCTTTATTGACAATCGTGGCGAAAGCGTCTTTATATTTATCGAGAGGAAAACGATGAGTGATCAAAGGGGATAAGTCCGCTTTCCCCAATTTCATCAACTCTATGGCAACTTGCATCGTTCTCATCCGCTTTCCGTTGAATTCCTCGGTGCTGTATGCAAAACTTCCCTTGACATCCAATTCATTCAGCCATACCGTTGTCCAGTCGATATGGTCAAGGATTCCGGCTAAGCCCAGAAGAACCACCTTGCCCCCGCTTCGGGCAAAGCGCAGCGCCTCATTGACACTGCGGCTGTTTCCGACGCACTCGAACACAATATCCGCTCCTCCCAGAATGACGGGCGGCCCGATTACCGGTTTTAACACTCTGGCCTTCAAAGCTTCGGCAGTTTCATATGTGCTCTTGTATTCCCTCCCGCACAGACGAATGACTCGATCGGCGCCATAGTGGAGCGCTAACTTGGTCTGGTAATCATATTTGGATACAACAACGATTTTACAAGCGATATCCAATGCGCGAATGGCGGCCGCCACACAGATGCCTATCGTTCCGGCACCAACAATAAGAACGGTATCTTCATTTCTTGGAAGATTGCGCATTACGCTATGCAAAGCACAGCTAAAAGGTTCAATCATGACACCGTTCAAATCGTCGATTTCATCAGGCAGCTTTAAGACTTGACTTTGGTGCGCGACAAGATAAGCACTCCAGCTTCCTCCGGTATCTCTGCATGCGCCAATCAGTAACCCCGGCGCAATCTCACCGTCGGTCATGCGGCTGCAAATACTGTAATCTCCGCGTCGGCATGCTTCGCAAGGACGGGGCAGTCCTCTTGCCATGCAGGACAAAACCGGGTCAACGACCACGCGGTCGCCAATCTGCAGACCGGATACGCGCGCTCCGACTTCGCTGATCTTTCCCACGGCTTCGTGACCGATTGTGAACGGGAAGGAAGCAAAGGGAGAGGTGGACGGGCTGTCTTGCAGATGAATCAGATGCAAGTCGCTGCCGCAAATGCCGCCATAGGTCACTCTAATCTTTACCCACTGGTCATTTGGAAGCACAGGATCGGGCGTTTGTTGAAATCTCAGGCAAGATAAACCCGAATTCCAAAGAAGCGAAGGAAACAACCTGCCCATCGTTTTGCCGAATAGATATCGTGGACGGGTGAATTGAAATCGCAAGGAATGCAATGGAACCACCTTCAACCCAAGTTTTTGATCCGTCAATTGTGAATTCTGATCTCATAAGCGGGTATATATCCATTGAAAAATATGCCGTAACACTTCGCCGTCATGCAGAAAATGATGATTTCCGTTCGCAAATACGGAACATTCTTTATCCGCGGAGGCGATGCTTCCGATAAACTGCTCAATCCGCTCGGAATTGACAATAGGGTCATATCGATCATAAAGGCACAAAATCGGGAAATGAAATTGATTCACTTCCGATAAAGCTTTTGTTCCATTATTTAACAGCTCGGTGAACCAGCGGGGAGTATACTGAATTGTAGCGAGTGGATCCCGGGTTTTCGAAGTCCACTCGGGCAAACGGGATTGTAACCATTTCAGTTTTCGCAAGCGTTCATTCCACTTAACTAGTTCAACCGGCAAAGCGGGAGCCAATAATGAAACCAGATCAATGGATTTTTTAATGAAATACGGAAGTTTCAGACGAATCCCCAGTGCCGGAGAAGACAAGATGACTCCGGTTATTTTATCGCAACAATGTTGAGCGTATCGGATGGCAACCAGGCCGCCCAAACTGTGTCCAAATAAAAAAATTGGTAAGTTCAAAAACTGGATTTGCAATTGGATGATCAATTCATCCAAGTCATCTAGGTAGTCTTTGAACTGCCGGATATAACCCCTTTTTCCCTCCGACTTGCCAAATCCGCGTAAATCGGGAGCAATGAATGCAATATGTCGCTGTAAACATTCCGTACCTATATGGGCATATTGACCGGAATGTTCCCCTGCACCATGGACAAAAAGCATCAGTCCTTGAGGATTTACGGGTTTCCACAAGCGGTAATACAGTTTCATTTCCCGTGTACGAGTATAATATGTGCCTTCGTTGGAACTTTTATACATTGGCATGACTCCGAATTTTGATTGGTTTATTTTTGGTTATTGGTCGAGCAGGTCTATAACGGCTTTCACCCCGGCAAGGGGATTCATCTTTTGTTGAAATTGTTTGATGTTTGTATTTAATCGTTCGTATGCTTCGGGAAAAAACAGCAATTTTTCAATCCACGAATCCAGTTCCTGCAGGTTCCGGATTCGAATGGCCAGTTGTTGCTGAACCAAATGGTTGCAATTGAATTCCTCATGTCCGGGAATCGGCCGATAGATAAGCATAGGCACACCTTTGCCCAACGCTTCGAAGCACGTTAATCCGCCTGGTTTAGTAATAAGCAGGTCAGCCGCGTCCAGCAGCTGATCGATAATATCGACAAATCCCGTAATCATAATGTGGGGATGTTGAAAAAGTGGATTACGCTCCAGTGATATTTTGAGCGAATGATTGTATCCGGTGCAAAGGATCAACTGGACGTTTTCTTTCCACTTTATTAACGAATGAGCCAGATCGCTGATGCCCCCTAATCCGAGTCCCCCTCCCATGATCATAACGGTCGGCATATTTTTCAAATTCAGTTTGGTTCTTGCCTCCAGCTTGTTGTTTCGCATCCAAAAAATGGATTTCACCGGAATTCCCGTAACCGCGATCCGATGTTTTGGAATTCCAAAATCGGCCAATTGCCGGTGGACCTCATCATCCGATACAAGATAGAGATCCACTTCGGGCTGCGCCCAAACTCGGTGTGCGTGAAAGTCCGTAATGACCGTACACAAGCTGACCGGATAGCCCATTTTTTTTAACCGGGATATCGATGAACTGCCGAACGGGTGCGTGCAGATCACTAAATCGGGTTTTATTTGTTCCAGCACCTTTTCCATATTGCGATGAAACAATTGGTAAATCATCAACTGAAGCCAGTAAGGAGTCGTCTGATTTTGTTTAGACAGATGATGATATATTTTTTTCCATAAATAAGGGCAAGTGGTGATGATTTGCTTATAAGAACCAAGAATAAAGTCACTTATGATCGGGTGAAGCATTCTTCCCATTTCGACAATTTGCGTGTAGATTGACGGTTCCTGAATGGAAATGCCTTGGGCCAGTGCTTCAGCCGCTTTTGTATGCCCGCTGCCAAATGCCTCGGAAAGGATTAATACCATTTTCCGCATAAACTTGTCCCTCGCGTCGGAATGCTTTCTGAAGCTATTATGTGCCAATGCATTCACTGTATTCATGTACAAGCTCCGTATAGCTGACGGATTGGGGTGGGAAAATAAGACTATCTAGTCTGATTGTGAAGGATGATTCATTTGTATTACTTTATCGTTAACAAAATAGCCGGAAACGGAAAAGGAAGGAAGGTCTGGAAACGTCTTGAGCCCCTGCTTCAACGGCTTCGGATCGATTATCGCGTTGAATTTTCGGAGAGTTCAACCCATGCTGCGGCTCTTGTGCGGCAACTTGTTGTGCAGGACGGTAAACAGGCGGTCCTGGTAGTAGTAGGCGGGGATGGCACGCTGCAAAGCGTCATTCCCGAATTAATCGGGCATCATGTGCCGTTAGGAATGATTCCCGCCGGGTCGGGGAACGATTTTGCCAGGGCGCTCGGGATTCCGTTAAATCCGCAAAAAGCGCTGAAATATTTAATCGACGGGGGAATTCAAAAAATAGATATCGCGCAAACCGGAAACCACTATTGCGTAACCGTCATTGGAATCGGCGTTGACGGAAAAGTGGCGCAAACCGTGAATGATAGCGGGTATAAGAAATGGTTTAATTATCTTCGCTTGGGGCACTTCTCTTATGTTCTGAGCCTGCTTCAGGTATTGTGGCAATATCGGCCCGGCACGGTGACTCTTATCGTCGATGGAACGGAAATGACTTTTGCAAACGTATGGCTTATTGCCGTGGCCAACTTCCCGAATTATGGCGGAGGGATGAACATCTGTCCCGGCGCTTCTTATTCGGACGGGGTATTGGATATTTGCATCGTTCACGGAATATCCCGATTCGAGCTCATGCGAATTTTTCCTCTGGTTTTTGCAGGAAAGCATATTCGTCATTCCGGAGTTTCTATTCTGCACGGAAAGGTAGTGAAGGTTCTTTCAAGTTCTCCTATGTTAGCCCATGGAGATGGGGAATTGATCGGACAAACGCCGGTTGAAATTGCCGTTCGCACAGAAGCGGTCCATGTTATTTGTAATGGGCGGAATACCGTGTTAGTGAATTGAATAACAAATGATCCGACAGCGCAAAATAACATTGTCATTTTGCAGCAGGAGGAGTTCTGATGAGTAGCATTCGGCTGAAGGCTTTTTTGGGGCTAGTGGTTTTATGGTTCGCGCTGTTTTTACCGGCTTGCGCAAACCAGCAAACGTTAAAGGTCGGGATTGAGAGCCGGTTCAAACCGTTTACATATGTGGAAGCGGGGAAGATCAAAGGTTTTGAAATCAATCTGTGGGATGCCATCGCCAAAGAAGCGGGAGTGAAATACGAATTCAAACCGATGGGCATCGGCGAAATGATATCCTCCGTAAAATCCGGAAAGTTGGACGCCGGCATCGGCGGCATCAGCATTAACGATGCCCGCAAAAATGAACTCGTCTTTTCGACCCCTTATTATCATACCGGACTCGTGATGCTGACCGCATCGGATGATAAGGTGACCAAAGAAAAGAAAGATTTAAAAAATAAGATCGTGGCGACAAAACTTGGAACGACAGCATACGATTTTGTCAGTGAAATCAAAGGGGTGAAAGAGGTCAGGGCCTATCCGGACATTTCGCAAGCCTATCGTGATTTGATGAATAAGAAGGCCGATGCGGTCATATTTGACGAGCACAATGTGCTCAAATTCATGAAAGAACAAGGACAGGGAAAAGTGAAAACGAACGGAGCGGCCCTTAAGAAAGAGAGCTATGCGGTCATATTCAAAAAACGAAGCAGGTATCTCGGCCGAATCAATCGCGCGATTGAAGCCATAGGTAAAAATGGCACGTATGAGAAAATTTATGTCAAATGGTTTGGCGAAAAGCCCGAAAAGCTGCCGGGCCAGTAAATATATCGAACAGCGGCTCGATGGCGTCCCGCTTTGCCTTCAAATTTTCGTGCCAAAAGCCCTTTTTTCCCGCGGCCGGGATTACACAACCGAATTTCCGGCCACAATGGATAAAGGGTGATGGTCATGCACGGAAAAAGAAATTCGCGCTGCTGCTCCCGGTCTTCATCTGGTTGGGAGTGATTTTTGCGCTTTCCTCGCAATCATACCAGCAGCAGAGCATCCAGCCTTTGCTGCAAAGCCGGTTTTCTCCGAAAGCGATCGGCGCCGTTATGCCGGATGTGACGGTAACCTATCGTAATGTGACGATTGCGGCGAAAAAGGAGCCGTTCCAATTCATCGAGTTTTTGTTCCGCAAAGGAGCGCATCTGTTGGTTTACGGGATACTCGCCGCGCTGGCCTACAGTGCGGTGGCGGGTACGGGAAAAGAAACCGCCGTGAAAGTTGTCGGCATTCTGCTGCTGACCGGTTGCATCGCGGCGCTCGACGAATGGAATCAGCGGATGTCGGCGGCCCGGACAGGGGCGATTCAAGATGTATGGATCGATATGGCGGGAGCCTGCGGCGGGCTGCTTGTCTGCCTGCTGCGCTTTGCCGGCAAACGGCCGGCGGGCCAGTGACAAGATCGCCATTGAAAACGGGCACTGTCAAAACTTGCCGAGAATTTTATGTCGATAGGCACTCCATGCTGCGGAGGAAGCCATGTTTCTTCGTTCCATCAAAAACTGAAACCGCAGTCGCTTTTCGTTCAACGTTTTTTTCAATCGTGTTTTTTGTTCCTCGTCATAACAGCAGTCAATCAGATTTTGCAAGCTGATCATTTCCTTTTGCAGCTGCATTTCTTCCGGAATGACCCCGGCGTTTTTCAGCAGCTTGTAGCCGGCCCGAAGGTCTTCGGGAACGTGGGACAAGTCTTCCAGTTCCAGCGGCTTCCCTTTCCCCGGCAAATGGTCGAACTCCCCGTTCTCCATCGCTTGCTTGATTTTTTCCTCAGCTATCTTTGCCAAAATATCCATCGCATCCACCTTCCCGGATTTCTTCACTGTTTTTTATTGTACCATGTGCGGCGCGTTTATGTGTCAATCCGGTTGACGGGCGTTCGCCGGAATGCCCATAATGGAAGAGAAAGGGATTTCTTCGGATGATGGGAAAGGTGGATGAGCATGTCGGAAATCCATATTCATTTGCGCGGCCAGGCCGTGCCCTTGCCTTCCGTTCTGGCGGAATATGCGGCGGAATGGGATTGTGAACTAATCCCGATCGAAGTGCCGCGTCCGGGATACCGACTTCTTCCCGAAATCATGCTCCGCAAATACGGCGTATTCGTTTTTCCCGCCGATTACGGCTTGAATATCGCCAGGGAAGAAGATGCGACGACATGGGAAGATTATTTGCAGGTGAAGCTTGCCCATTTGCTTGCTGCCCGGTTTGACGGCATACTGCATTACGACGGCGATTTGCAGCCGGTTCCGGTGACGCCGGACAACTTTGAAACGTTCGATCATTATGTGGAAACCGTTGTCGGGCAGGAGGAACCGCTTGTGCGGGAAGCGAAAAAATATTGGATCTACGCCCACCGGAAACGCGCCCTGCGTTAACTTGGCTGCAATGGACCTGCCCGTTCCGCACAGTTTACTCAAACAAATCGAGCTGCTTCGGCGCCATCTCCTTCGTGCCGAGGCCCAGGAGACGCATCAGCTGCTTGGCGTTGGCTGCGGCATCTCCGCCCGAATTGTTGTTGAAAATAACGCAGATTTCCTTCGTTTGCCCCTGCAGCTGCTGCAGATAGTCCTTCCATTCGGACAGTTCGGCCTCGCTGTACCGGTACAAATAGCGGACATCCCGCCAGTTCGGGCTGCCGGACGGGTTCCATCCCGAGACGTTGCGTCCGTGCATCCGCACCACGGTCAGCTCCGGATCGGTCGGATGCAGCACGACAGGCACGCAGCCTGTTCCCGCCTGCGGCTCGTCGCAGATGCTGTGAATCCATCCCTCGCGCTCCATAAAGGCCAGCGTCTTCTCCCGCATCCCCGGCGCAAACCAGCTTTGATGGCGAAATTCCAGCGCAACGGGAATGTCCTCCATAAGCGCTTTTGTCCTGCGCAGCTTATCGACATGGGCGCGGTTGCAATCGAACCACGGCGGATACTGGAACAGCACCGCCTTCAGTTTTCCCGCTTCGCGAACGGGACGAATCGATTGTTTAAAGGCGCGGAACATCGCATCCGTGTCGGGATACGGGTTTTTGCCGCGCAGGTGCCCGGTCATTCCTTGATAAGCCTTGATGCCGAAACATTCGGGAGTCTGGTCTATCCACCGGATGTAGTTGCTTTCCGGTTGTACCGCGTAAAAGGAGCTGTCCACTTCCACGATCGGGAAGTGCGTGCTGTACACCTTCAGTTTTTCTTGCGGTTTGGTGCCGGCTTCGTACAGGGCGTCGTGATCCCCCCAACCGGCCAATCCGATTCGTATCATAGCCACTCTCCTGTATAGGCGGATCGGTTCTATTTTCTATCCATCCCGGGATTTGATCTTCTCCACTTCCCGGTCGTCGATCTCCCCGGTCCCGTATCGTGCCCGGTTATATAAAGCGACAAGCTCGCGCACGTAGCGTTCGTCCTCTTGCCCGGATCGCACCAGATCGCTCCCGGTTTCCTGGGGGGTAAGAAAGCTTTTGAACGCGTACCCGCGCGCCATTTGGCGAAGCAATAAGCGGCGGTACAAGTACCGTACGCGTTCCTTGTTCGTTCGCAGCTCGTCCCACTCCGGTTCTTTTTCCAGCAGGCGGGAAAGCCACTGCTTGAATTGCTCGGTGATGCTTTGCCGTTTCAGGGCGGCGAGACTCGCGATTTCGTCCACGTATCCGGCGCTTTCCTCCAAACGGTTGCCGGACGATCGGAGAAAGCGAATCAATCTGCGCACGAAGGCGTAGACGAGACGGGCCGCCAAGTAGATCGCAAGCAGCACAAACGCGATCGTCGCGACGATGCTGAGCGCATACAGAATGATATCGATGAACGACGTGCCGTCCTGCTGCGGAGGCTTCAGCTTCATAGCCGGCGGGTCGCCCGGTTTTTGATCCGCGCTCATGCCGCCCGGACTAAGCAAAGAAATCAGGGCGAAAATCGCCGCAACGACCGTGCGGATGAATGAACCGGCCGCATCCTTTAACGTGTTGAAACTGCTCACAGCGAAAATCATCAGCAGAATGGCCGCGATGGTCGCCCGGTTATGCCGGACGAGCGCCGGAGAACGCGCCGCGCCGCCGTCCTGCGCGGTGGAAAGCGATCGGAGGTGATACTGGTTCGTGATGAACAGGCAGAGAACGACGCTCACCGCACCGGCCCAGGTCATGAGCTGAAAATACGGCTTGAGTATTTCAATATTCGCGTAAAAAAGATAAGCCAGAGCATATACAAGCAGGCCGAACCAGCAGGCGCTGACAGGGAACCGCTCATTCCAGGGGACTTCCCAGCAAAGGACGCCTCTGTAGAATACGTAGAGTCCGAGCAATCCGTACAAAACGACGGAAACGCTCCAGCCCATGAGCAAACCGGCGATCGATTCGCTGACGATCAGTCCGGCGGACAGCAGAACAAACCGGTTGCCTTTCGCCAGCACGCCGCGGAAGGCAATGCCGAGCAAATAATACAGAGGCAGGCAGCCGACGGCGTATCCGAGACGATCGGCACCCATGAACAGGATGAACAGGAGCATCATCACGGGAAAGGCCAGCAGAAGCTCGAAGCATCCCTGCAGCCAGTATACGGCGGCCGTTTTTACTGTTCCGGATAATGAAGCTCCGCCTTTTATTTTACGGTTCATGCTCCCCACCTTCTTTCTTCATGCCGTTCCGGGTGCAGCCACAGCATCTCCGCGGCGTTCCCGTTTTGCACGAGCCGATCGACAAGCTGTCGCTCGGCATCGCTGAGATAGGCGCAAATGAATAAAAAGTCGGTGTTGGTCGTCCCCTCGCTAATTTCTTCCTGCAGCAGCGTTTCCAGGCTGCCCGATCGGACAATGGCGAGTTTGGCCATCGTTTCGAGCAGCAGGGTGAACTGGCCGCTGCCGTTGTGCGGACGCACGCGCACAGGCCGCTTCGGATCATCGCTCAACTGCCCGTTGCAGGCGAATCCCGTTTCGATGCCGCGGCTTAACGCATACTGGGCAATCGAAGCGGCATACGAAATGCCCCGCTCAATGAGCTCCGGATCGGATACCGCGTTCCACATTTCTTTGGAGACGTCAAAATTCAAATAGATCATGAAACGATGATCGGCGGTGTAATCTTTGTTGTGCACCTGCAGCGTTCCGGTACGCGCCGTAGCCTTCCAATTGACATGGTTCAGCGCATCGCCGTACCGGTATTCCCGCACTCCGGAAATCATGAACGGATCATCGATGATCCAGCGCCGTACGACGACGTCCCCGAGCCAACTGTGCGAAGGAAGCGGAATGTCTTCAATGGGCACCAGCTTCGGATAGACGAGCAGTTTGGCGTCGATGCGGACGGTTGCCGTCGCGCTGCCGAGCCCCAGCACGTCCGCGCACGACAGGGAGGCGGAATTTAAAGCGTAATATCCCCGTTTCACGCACCGGATACTGTGGCGCCGCGTAATTTGCACATACGGGCGCAGGCTGAAATAACTGCGGTGGTTCTGATAATATTCCCCGTCGTTAATCTCCAGGTTGAACTGCTTCCGGAACTGCAAACCGGCATGAAGCATCGATTCGAGCGTCAGCACCGGAACCGGCAGCAGCTTTTCGTTGGCGATCTCTTCCACGAGCTCCACTTCATCGCCCTCGTAAACGGCAGGCAGATTGAAATACCGGGTGTATCGGATATGTTTCAATCCATAGCGCCTGTAAATTTGCCCTTGAATATAGATGACGATAAGGGTGACTGCGATTACCCAATGGATTCCCATGGCCGATTCCTACCTTTGAGCCAGCTTGTCTTCGGACGGCACGGGCACTTCCCGCAAAATTTGCTCCAAAATCGTCTCGACGTACGACTCCTTCATGCGAACCGTATGTTTCAATACGATCCGGTGGGACAGCACCGGTTTCACCATCGCTTTCACATCGTCCGGCGCAACGTAATCCCGTCCCTGCAAAATCGCATAAAGCTGCGCCGCCTTCAGCAGCGCCTGGCTGCCGCGCGGGCTGACGCCGAGCACGATATCTTCGTGCTGTCGCGTTTTTTCCACAATGCTCACCAAATAACGGAGCATGTCGTCGCCGACGTGCGTTTGCGAATAGGCGTTTTGTGCGGCGACGATCTCGCTTCCGTCCGCGACGGGGGCAATGTCTTCCACAGGATTGCCCGCTTTGAACCGTTTCAGAATTTCAACGCTTTCATCGCCGGACGGATACCCCATGTTCACTTTGATTAAAAAGCGGTCCAGCTGCGCTTCCGGCAGGGGAAACGTCCCCTGGTTTTCCACCGGATTTTGTGTCGCGAGCACCATAAAGGGGCGCTCCAGCCGCCTTGTCTCGCCGTCGATCGTCACCTGGCGCTCCTCCATGCACTCCAGCAGGCTGGACTGCGTGCGCGGCGTCGCCCGGTTAATTTCATCGGCAAGCAAAATGTTGGAAAACACCGGACCGGGACGAAACTGGAAATCGCCCGTTTTTTGATTGAAATAGTTAATGCCGCTCAAGTCGCTCGGCAGCAAATCGGGGGTAAACTGAATGCGCTTGAACGAGCAGTTGATCGATTTGGCGAGCGTTTTGGCAAGCAGCGTTTTTCCCGTGCCGGGAACGTCTTCGAGCAGAACGTGCCCCGAGGAGAAGAGAGCGACGAGCAGCAGATCGATCACGTCGTCTTTGCCGACGATGACCCGGCTGACGTTCTGCTTTACCCGCTGTGCCAGACTGCGAATTTGGGAAACTTCCATAGTTCACACCGCCTTGAAAAGTTAGTCGGAATCGCACGATCGATTCCAATGATACAATTTCAACGCGGATGACCGGAATTCCTTTATTTTGACGATGGCGGATGCGGCGAGCGAAGCCGGCTCGATTTCAGCAGTTCGATGAAAGTGGCGACGACCGACAACAGCAGACACAGCAAATAACCGATGCCAACCAGGTTGGCTATCGTCGGGTAGTCTTGGCCGAGCCAAAATCCGGCGACGACGAGTCCGAAACAGGCTGCAAGCAGCATATTGCCCGTTTTCAGCCAAGCGCGGTGCGATCGTTCCGTTCGTTCGTTCTTTGCCCGATCTTGCGCCGTTTGTTCCGCATCTCCCGCATCGGCGCCTTGTCCGTCGTCCGCATCGGCGGCCCGTCTCCCGTTAGAAGAGGCTATTTTTCTTTTGGCTCTGCTTAACGCGAACAAAAGCAGCAGCAACAGCGGTTGAATGGCCAGGACGATGACGGCGGAGCTGTAATTGGCGAACATGATCAGTTCGGATACGTTATGGAAGGCAAGTATCGTCGTAATCAGCACAAACCAGGCGAGCGGCTTATTGTAGATGCGGCAGTCGCGGGTGCCTACAAAGCTGCCGATACCCGTGAGCAGCGCCAGAAAGGCGAAGGCGCTCTTTAAGAAAAACGACGGAAGCCACAGCGAAAACAAAACGATATCCATCCTGTCGAGAAAATCGGTGATGTTGATTTGCTGGATTAACGTATAGCTCGGATAGATGGTTTTGTTGGCAATATTGGCGCCGAGCACCGCGGTATCCACAACGAGTATGACGGTGAGAGCGAATGCGGCAAGCGCAACGCCGTGCCTGATCGAGGCTTGCAACTGCTTCGTCACCGTAATCGTATGCAGGAACGCTCCTGCAACAAGCAAATCGCCGTATCCTCCGATGCTCAGCATATTGGCGTATGCGACGGACCAAACTTCGCCTGTAAACATCGGCTGCAGCGAGCGGATCGAAAATTCGTTGGCCAGTATGAGCGGCAAGGCAAGCACGGTGCCCCAGAAGAGGGGGAACACAAAGTCGTTCACCCTCGCGGCCACTTCCAGGCTCGTTCTCCCGTAGTATAAAATGGCGATCATAAAAAACAGCAGCGTAATTTCCTCCGGCGTCCGCGGTAAAATCGTCGTTTTCAAAAATGTCGTCAGCGCCCTCGTATCCCGCACCATGATAAACCACAAATTTACGAGCAGTATGAGATTGATTGCGCCGCCCGCCCATTTCCCCGCCAGATGAAATGAGATTTCAAAAATATGTTTGCCGGGAAATGTGCCGGCAAGAGAGACAAACAGATACGCTATCCCCAAGGCGTAGAAAACGGGGACGATCTGGCTGAACCAGGCATCTACGCCGGCCAAGTCCGCCAACGTGCGCGGCATCGTGATGAGAGCGGCGGTCGTCAGAACGCCGCCGATGAGCCAAGCCATCTGCCGATGGTTGATTTGCTGATGTCGATTCATTGATCTACCTCCCGTTGAGTTGGAAACGGCTTATCGGAGAAGCGAGGAGAGCCAGGGCGACACTTTATGCACAAAAAACAGCGTGGGCATCGGCACATTGAGATCAAACAACATTGGCGCGAACAGGACGGCCGTCGCGGCATGAATGATCCAGAAAGCGCCTTTTTCCCGCTTGCATCGGGACTTTAACGGTTTAACATCCATGAAGAACGTGATGACGTAGACGATAATAAACAGGGTGCAGAACAGGATGTGACTCAATATGATTCCTCCTTTTCGGCAACGTTGTCCGATGTGAGCCCGACGTTGATAATATCCGCTTGCACTTCAATAGAGTAGGTGGATTGCGCAAACGTATCGCGCCACTCATGCCGATAATGCTCCCGCCATTGCCGCGGGTACCACCGGGATATGGACAAGCCGAAACCGGCATTGTCGGTTGCTTTCTCCTGCATCGTTCGCAGCGCCGTTTGTATCGATTGCCGAATCCGGTCGGCAAGCCGCCTCTCCAGATCGCCGACGTTCTCAAGACGGCTCAGATCGGCGGAATACAGTTCCTCCTGAACGCCGGCTGACGCTTTGACGCGGATGTGGAAGTGCACCCGGTCCTGCAACAGCTCGGGGGTGATGCGGACCGTTCCGCCTTCGACGAGCACAGTCGCCGTTTTTCGGTTGTCCAGCGTAACCATGTAGGGCGAAATTCGGCCGCGCAGCCAATCCGTCCCGATAGCGGTCTTATTATCGAGAACGCCGACCATTCTATCGTCGCGGAACTGGGCGTAGCCGAGAATCTGCACTTCTTTGGAAGGCTGGTTGCTTTTTTTCGCCGATTGCAATCCCATATAGAGAAGGACCGGATCGATGCCGGGCGTGCTCAAATCCTGCGCTACCGTTTTTAAGTTGATCTTCATGATTCCTTTCGATTGGGCCAATTCCCGTATGGCTTCACCGGAGAACCGCTCCAGCTTCGGCTGTGCGTTCAACATATCGTACCCTTTGCCCCGGGCGACGATTAAATAAGCGGTCAAGCGGTTTTCCGGCAGCCGGGCCAACTCGTCGAACAAATCGCGTATGCCTTTTCTCGCCAAATCTTCCCCGATAACGAGCACCCGGCGGTGAGAAAAAATCATTTCCCGCGAAATCCGCCTTTGCAATTTATAGACGGCCTCGCGTATCGTTCTTCCCGTGTCGGAATCGACGTAGTAGCTCCTCGTTCCGCTAGTTCCGCCTCCGCCTCCGGAAGGTCCGCCCATCTGTCCGGGCAGCGCCATCTGTACGCTGTACCGGTACAGTCCGTTCGGCTCCAGGTCAAGCGAGGAAGCGAGCGAGATGGCGATGTCGTTGGTCTCGACGCGGTCCCAGCAGCCGGTACTGAGCAGTAGGCCGATCAAACCGAGCAGTAAGGCACAGGCCTTTTTCTTCCGGTTCGTCATGACGTATTGCCTCCATTCTGTCCGTTCCGGTTCTCTATGTTCTCAGCCATTTCATCGCTAAGCCGTTCCTGATCCTGCAGCGGTATGAATTCGGGCCGTCTTTCCATGTTCGACCACGGCACGCGGACGAGCACGTCTTTCAGATCGCCGACAGACAGCGGACCGACGGGCGATAAATAAGGAATTCCGAAAGAACGCAGATTGGCCATATGACCGGCGATGATGATCAGCATCAAGAGGATGCCGTAAATGCCGAAAAAGGCCGCCGCAATCATAAGCGGGAAGCGCAGCATGCGGACGGCGATCGCGGCGTTGAAGCGCGGTATCGTGAACGATGCGATCCCTGTAATCGACACGACGATGACCATCGGCGCCGACACGATGCCGGCCTCTACAGCGGCTTGTCCGACGACAAGAGCCCCGAGGATGCTGACCGCCTGCCCGACGGTTCGCGGCAAACGTATCCCGGCTTCCCGCAGCGCTTCGAACGTCACTTCCATAATCAGGGCCTCCACGACGGCCGGAAACGGGATGGACTCCCTTGCGGCGGCAATGCTGAGCAGAAGCGTAGTCGGCACCATATCCTGATGGAACGTGGTAGCCGCAATATACAGAGCCGGCATAATGAGAGAAATGATGAAAAAGGTGTACCGGAGCCAGCGGAGCAGCGTTCCGATCTCGAATCGCTCGTAATAGTCTTCGTTCGCCTGCATCAACTGCCAAAAAACGGTCGGCACGAGCAGAACTAAAGGAGACCCGTCGACGATAATCGCGACTCTGCCCTGCAGCAAAGCGGAAGCAACCGTATCCGGCCGCTCCGTGTACTGCACTTGGGGAAAAGGCGAATAGACGTTGTCCTGAATCAATTCTTCGACATAACCGCTGTCGATGACCGAATCCATGTCAATTTGCTGCAGGCGCCGCTCCACTTCTTTGACGATACCGGGATCGGTGAGATTTTCGACATAGGAAATGACGATGCTCGTATTGCTGCGTTTTCCGAGAACCATGGATTTCATTTTTAAATGCGGGGTCTTCAGTTTTCTCCGCAGCATGGATGTGTTGATGCGAATATTTTCCACAAAACCTTCCCGCGGTCCCCTGACGGCGGCTTCCGTCTCCGGTTCGTTGACCGAACGGGTTTCCGGGCCGCGCATCCCGAGCGCGAGCGCCGTATCGCTTTTATCGATAATGATGCCCGTATCGCCGCTCAATACGGAAAGCAGGAACTCCCCGTAATTGGCGACTTGCTGGGTTTGCGACACGGGGATGGCCGTGTTTTTCAACCGGTCAATCTGCGTACTGCCGCTATCATGAGTCATCAATGCCCTCATCATATCGTTGACGAGCTCCGTGTTCACCAGACCGTCGATAAACACGATGATCGCAGGCACGTTAGGTTCGATATGAAATTCCCGGATGACGCAGTCGGAGCATTCCTTGAAAAGCTGCTCCAGAAAATCTTTGTTTTCCTGCAGCGTAGGGGCGATCGGAACGGTTTTCAAATCGCTGACGAATTCGTAGGTTAGCTGCTCCTGTTTGTCGTTTTGCTTGTTTTTGCGGTTTTTGCGGTACAATCTCGTTTCCTCCAGACGTCCATGCGGTCCCGTGGTGTCCGCCTTATTTTTTACCAAACCGTCCTTTTTTAACCGCAAAAAATGAAGGAGTCCATTCACGATGTTAAAGGTTTACGATAGAAAAGAAAGCACATGATCAAGCGTTTGCGGCTTCACTTGTTCGATCAGGTCGCCGGTTCGCTTCAGCCGTTCTCCGATCGTCAGCAGGTTGAAATCGCGGGGATCGGCGCCGGCCTCCACTTCGTCCCAACGGAGCGGGGCGGAGATCGTCGCCTGCGGTCTTGCCCTCGGCGTGTAAGGTGCGGATAACGTTTTGCCGTGCCAATGCTGCAAATAATCGATATAAATCAAGTCGCCGCGATTTTTTTTCATCCGTTCGATCGTGAACAGCTTCGGATGCGTCTTGACCAAATATTCGCCGAGAAACTGCCCGATTTTGCGCAGCTGTTCGAACGTGTACCCGCGCGCAATCGGAATGAAGATCTGTACCCCCGTCGCCCCGGACGTTTTGGGAACGGACTGAATGCGCAAAGAATCGAGCAGTTCGCCGACGATATGCGCGGCTTTCATAATGCGGGGTTCTTCTTCCAATGAAGGATCGATGTCGATAACCCATTCGGCCGGACGTTCGTCGCCGATATAGTGGAATGACGGGTGAAACTCGAGACAGGCAAGGTTGCCGAGCCAGAGCAGCGTCGGGACCGAATCGAGATTGACGTAGTTGATGCCGTGAAATTCAGCCGTTTTTACAAAGGGCGGAACGGGCTGCGGACAGTTTTTCTGGTAAAACGATTTGCCGTGGATGCCGTGCGGGTAACGGATCGTCGTCAAATACCGGTTGCGGCAGTAGCGCAGCAGGAAGGGGGAGAGGGCGGCGAGCTTCTCCAAATATTCGATTTTCGTAATGTTTTGTTCCGGCCACAACACTTTTTCCGGATTCGATATCGTCAGTTCATATCCTTCGACTGAAATGGTTCCTTTCGCGCCTGCAGCCATGGCTATCCCTCCCTCTTGTAGTATTTCTTGAAAATATGCCGGCTAAACAGAGCGGGTGCCGTGAAAGCTTCAAAGAAGCCGTTTTGGATGAAATGCAGCCGGACGGACCATAATAAACATCGTTACCAATAAACTACTTCAGGTGATGTACGTTTATGTTTCGGAAAAAGAGCTGGAACGGAACCGATCATGAGGAGCGAAAGACTCCACAAACGGTGCGGATGGCTGTAACGATCGATGCCCTGAAACATCTTCTGAAAAACATGGATGATGCGGAAATTTTGGAAAGCGAAATGAAGGAAGATCAAAAAATAATCGTTGTTTACATAAGAACGTTAATCGACCTGGAGCGTTTGAATGAAGCCGTTATCGAACCGTTGAACCGCTGTTCCCATGCTGCCGCTATCGAATGTATGACAGCTTCCGGCGCAACGGAAATCACCCATTTGGAAGAAGCGCAAAAGCATCTGATGCAAGGATCCTTGCTTCTGTACGACTCTTTGCTCAATCAATGGTGGGCCGTTCATCTGGATAATCCGTTGAGCCGTCCCATCGAATCATCTGAAACGGAAACCATTCTGTACGGACCGAAGGACAGCTTCAGCGAACGACTGGAGCATAATATCACCTTGATTCGCAGACGGCTTCCATTGACTGCGCTAAAAACGGAGAAGTTTACGGTCGGTTACCTAAGCAAAACTACGGTTGTACTCATGTATATCGAGGGATTGACCAATCCCGACTTTGTTTCCATTGCAAGAAGCAAAATCTCCAGCATTGATTTTGATCAATTTCTCGATTCGTCCCAAGTTGCCGCTTTCATGGAAGATCATATTCACAGCGTATTTCCGCAGTTTCAAGAAACTGACCGCCCGGATGCCTGCGCTTATTCTTTGGGGATCGGTAAACTTGTTTTATTGGTTGGCAACACGCCGTTTGCCTTAATTGCTCCCATCACCTTTTTTACTCTTTTTGTATCTCCCGACGATTACATCAATCGATGGCCGGTTGCCAGTTTTTTGCGCAGCATTCGATATTTGAGCTTTTTTCTATCGGTGACGCTGATCCCTCTCTATGTGGCGTTGGCCACACACCATTACCAGATGATTCCGCTGCAAATTCTTTTTGTTTTATTGGAATCCAGAAGCAAATTGCCTTTTAATCCGTTTTGGGAATCGGCATTGATATTAATCACCCTGGAAATCATTAAAGAAGCCAGTCTGCGAATGCCGACCAAGACAGGGCAAACGTTGGGAGTGATTGGCGGCATTGTCATTGGGGAAGCTGCGGTTCAGGCCGGCTTCGCCAGCAAAGTGCTCATTGTATTGGCGGGGATTTCCGCCATCGCTTCGTTTTTGGTTCCCAATTATTTGATGAACAAAGCGAACACGTTGCTGCAATTTGTTTTTCTTGTGCTCTCGGCTTTTCTGGGAGTGATCGGAATCGCGCTCGGGATGGTTGGTGTTCTCGCTCATCTGAACGGTCTTACTTCACTGAAACAGCCTTATTTTGCGCCGGTATCCCCATTCTACGGGAAGGATTGGATCGATCTTTTCATTCGAGGTCCCTTGCGTTGGACGAAAACCCGTCCTGCTTCGTTACGGCCTCTGCAAAAATGGCGATACAGCCGGAGGAGATGATCGCGTGACCTCATTCTCGTTATATGAAAAAACGTCTGCCTTAGGCGGAGTGTATGTCATGCTCATGGCGAACCGGCTGCAAATTCTTTATCTTGTCTTGATCATGCCCATGTTTTTGGTTCATCCCTACATGATTTGGGCCATTGTTGCCTTCGGAATATTATCGCAGGTCAATCTGGTGATGCTCTCCAAATGGTTTGCTTCGGGTTATTCCGCAAAAGGATATCAAGGATTCGTGGAGCTTTTCGGCGAACGGACGGTTCGTTTTTTCGCTTTTGCCGGTTTGTTTCTGATTTTAATCAAAATCGTCGTATTCACGTCGGGTTACGTGGAAATTATCCATAAATTTATATTTCCCTCCATGGAAAAAATCTGGTTGATTCTGTTTATTCTTCTGACTGGCTGTTATGTAGCCGCTCATGGAATGGAGAATACGATACGCTTTGTCGTGACCGTCTTTATAAGTTCGGCCTGGATCATCGTCGTATTTATTCCCTTTTTATTTCCGCCGGTTGCTTCTCTTTACGATTTATATCCCTTGATCCCTACAGAATGGTCGATGCATTCCTGGAAAGCGTTGTTATTCAGTTGGTCATGTTTTTCAGGACCGGAATATTTGATCTGTCTGGTTCCTTGGCTAAACCCGCATCCAAAGATGCTGAAATATTTGGCGATGGGGAATGCGATCTCTGTCTTGACCTATTCGTTTCTGTTTCTTGTATCGTTATTATTTTTCGGTTCCAATTTCTTGAGCAAAATCAGTTTTCCGATCGTTCATATGATCCGGTACCTGCATTCTGATATTTTTGAGCGAATCGATATGATTTTGATCTCCATACATTTGTTTAATTTTGTGTTTGCCATTGCCATCTTTTTGTTATGTTTCTATGGGGCTGCCCGAATCATCCTGGGAAGAGTATATGAACAGACTACCCGAATCGGTTTTATGACAAGCTGTATTACGATTTTTATATGTATGGCCATTGTAAATGAGTGGTTCTGGAAAGCGCCGCCGGGACAGAATATTTGGGTTGACGTTGAGATATGGTCCGAGGCATTAACCTACTTCCTGATTCCGGCATTCCTGCTGGTTTCCATCAAACGAAAGGGGCGTATATAGGTATGGCGCGTATAAAGCGGGCCGCGTTATGGGCGGTGTTGGGCAGCATCGTGTTGACGGCAGGATGCTCCCCTTTTGTGGAGAGCAATATGATCGAGGAAATCGCCCCCGTCGTTTTCTGGTATATCCGTGATGGAGGAGGAGGGAAGCTGCAAATCAGCACGTTGGTGCCGCCGCTGATTAAAGAGAAAAAACGTCTGCTCTCCTTGCGGGTCGACCTGCTGAAGCAGGGGGGAAAGGAATTTAATTTAAAATATTACCGTGAACTGAAAGCCGGACAAACCCGAATGCTGTTAATCGATGAACGGCTTGCCAAAAAAGGAATCGAATCGCTGATCAATACGCTATTGATTGACCCGGATATTTCCCACCGCCTTTATCTCGTCATTGTGAAAGGAAATTTTGAGGAATACATACAAAACCAACTGGTGAAACAAGAAAACCTTGATTATTTTCTTTACCGCATGATCAAACACTACGAAGAAAAAAGACAGGGTGAAATGACTTTTGTCAATCTGCATCAATTTATGAAGCGGTTATACTCCCCTTTCTCCTATCCGATCCTGCCGGTCTTCAAGTCCGGCAAACAAAATTTCACGTACGAGGGAACCGCTTTTTTCCGTCATGACAAACTGATAGCAACCGTCAAAAGCATGGACGATCAAATCATACAGCTCCTTAACAACGATCAATTCCTTAAAATTCTGGCTATTCCGCAATTATCCGTCTCCGTAGGTCATGTCCGCGCCAATGTCAATAAACAATTGAATCGGAATTACAGGTCGCTCTCCATCATCGTCAAACTGGAGGGCAGAATCGAGGAGTACCGGGGAAATAAAAATCTGCTCGATCGGGATGAATTGGCGAAACTCAATCAAGAGATCGAATCGTATATGGAGAAGCAAACATCGGAGCTGATTAAAAAAATGCAGCGGCGGAAAGTGGACCCTCTGCAAATAGGAACACTCACACTCAGCCCTTTCTCGAAGCCAATCCGTGAAAAAGAATGGTTACGCTACTGGGAACAAATGAAGATTAACGTCGATTACCGGCTAAAAATTTATCCGTGGACGAATGTCAGATAAACGGATAAATGGGAATAACCATAAGTATAAAACCGTACCGGAGGTTATGTATGAAACTAACGCCAGTCATTCCTTTTGAGCCGGTCAGCACGGATGATCTGCCCGCCGGAAGCGGGTGGGTCGCCCAAGTCAAGTGGGACGGCGTGAGAGTCCTTACCTACTATGACGGGTCGGAAGTCAGATTATTCAACCGCAAATTGAACGAACGGACGCTCCAATACCCCGAATTGACGGCCGTTCACCGGTATTGCCGGGCGGCATCCGTCATATTGGACGGCGAGATCATCGCCTTCGATAACGGCAAGGTCTCGTTCCAGGAAGTCATGAAAAGGGACAGCCTGCGGAGCGGGCGGAGCGTGTCGGCAGCGTTAAGGCAGGTGCCGGTCACTTACATGATATTCGATGTCCTCTATTGCAACGGCGAGTGGGTGACCGATAAACCGCTAAAGCAAAGACAGGAGATGCTCGATGCGGTCATCGTTCCCCAAAACGATGTGCAGATCGTTCAGAACCATACCGATCTTGCAACGTTTTATCAAGTAACGGAAAAGCACGGCCTGGAAGGTATCGTTTGTAAAGATATCCATTCCTCCTATGTCATTGACGGCAAAGACGGGAGATGGAAAAAGAAGAAGCATTATAAAGACCTGTACGCGGTAATCGGAGGCGTAATCATCAAACATGGCGCGGTCCATTCGATTTTACTGGGACTTTACGATGAGCGGGAGCGATTGATCTATATCGGCCACACGGGGACCGGCAAATTGAAGCGAAACGAAGGGCAGGAGCTTGCCCGTCACCTTAAACCGTGGATAACGGACAAGATGCCCTTTGTCAATAGACCGGACAGATATGAGGATGCCGTATGGGTAAAACCGCATCTTACGGTAAAAGTCAAATATATAGAAAAGACCCTTAATCATACGTTAAGACAACCCAGCTTGCAAGGATTTACGAAACTGCCCCCACGCGAGTGCACATTGAATCAATTGAACTGATGCCCGGGAGTTCCGAGAAACACCCGGACACGGCATACATGCGGTTGACCGCCACCATGTGGCGAGTCACGCGCTGGGTCTTCCTTTATCGGCTTCGGGAACGGCCATTCGCCGGTTTGGCGGCCGTTCCGCATTACGAAACCGTTTCCTTCGCTTTGCGCTTCGTCCGCGCAGCCGCCTTCGTTTTGGCTGCCGGCGTGTCTTCGGCCGTGACGGGCTCAGGCTTAAGCGCTTCGAGGCTCGCTTGCAGCGCCGCCATCAGATCGACCACGTTGGCCGCCGGCTGTTCGGGGACGACGGTGATTTCTTCGCCGGCCACTTTCTTTTGAATGAGCTCAAGCAGCTTGCCGCGGTAGTCGTCCTGGTATTTTTCCGGCTCGAATGGAGTCGACAGCTGCTCGATCAGCATGCGGGCCATCTGCAATTCTTTGTCGTTGACCGTCACTTTTTCCGGCAAGTTCGGCACCTGGTTTACCGGACGGATTTCGTCGGGATAAAATATCGTTTCCATGGCAATGCAGTTTTCGATGACGCGTATGGCGGCGAGGCTGCTTTTCGTGCGGATCGACACTTTGGCGATGCCGATTTTGCCCGACTGGCGCATCGCTTCCAACAGCAGATTGTAAGCGTTGGCGCCCGTTTCGCCCGGCGAGAGATAGTATGTTTTTTGAAAATAAATCGGATCGATCTCGGTTAAATTGACGAAATCGAGAATTCGAATCTCTTTGCCCGTATCCTCCGCGAGCATTTCCAGCTCCTCTTTTTCAAACATGACGAACCGGCCTTTTTCGTATTCATACCCGCGGGCAATGTTCTCCCACTCGACCTCGGTTTCGCAGGTCGGGCATTTCCGCACGTAGGAGAGCGGCGTTCCGCACTGCTTGTGAAGGTATCGCATCGAGATGTCTTTATCTTCGGTGGCGGCGAACATTTTGACCGGAACATGCACGAGGCCGAAGCTGATGGCGCCTTTCCACAACGTATGCATTGGACAAACCTCCTCACTGTTTTCGCCAAATCCATGCTACACATTATCTTATGCAAAAGACCGCGTACGTACGCGAAAATATTTAGGATACCCATTAATGCCCAAATGCTGCTGCCGTATATACGGCGGCCGGTTGCTCTCCGGCAGAAACGTCGGGGATGCATGAAACTGAGAAAATAGGGAAATGTATGGGAAGAACGAAGGGGGAAGGAGGATTATGAATGGCTGAACAAACGCGCCGCGATGCGCTGGGCGAAGGAAGAGAACAGCATTTCATGGACATTGACCGCATGACGAACGAAGGGCTGGCCGGCGGCAACGTCACGACGGACAACGGGCGGATTGAAGAAACGACGACCGACACGATGAGCGAGCCGGAATCGGCATTCGACGAACAACCAAGCGAAGGAGGAACGAACCAATGAACGTAAGCCGCGCTCAGGAAATTTTGAAATCGGCCGAGAAAATCGATGTCGTCTGCAACGGGCAGCCGGTCTGGATTGACAGCATTGACGCCGAAAGCCGCACAGCGGTCGTGCATGCGGAAGCGAATCCCGAAGACGTGAAAACCGTTCCGGTGGACGAACTGCAGGAAGTTTGAGCAAGCGGGGGTCTGCTTGTTTAAAGATGGGCCATGCAAAGACTGGCCATTGAAAGATGGGCCATGCAATGATTGGCCATATAAAGATGGGCCGCCATAAAATCACGCCGTCCGGATTGCTTCCGGACGGCGTTTCGCGTTTTCGGGTTGAACGGGTGCACGTCCGTCGTCCGGTTCTTAAAAACCTTGCTCCGCGGCGTAATTTCCCCAGTGAGGCCGGCTGCCGTCCACATCCGTAAACCCGTATTCATCGGACAAGCCCCATGTGCTGAGCGTTTTCCCCGACTTCCCGAGTATGTCCGGATCGGCGGCCAGTGCCGCAACCGCGCGGCCGATATAATACGGCGTCTCGGACATGAGAAAGTGCGGCTCGATTTTCGCCGCGTCCCGCCAGTTCGATTCCGTTACGCCGAAATGATCCAGCATCGCTTCGGACCGCAGAAAACCGGGGGTCAAAGCTACGGCGGCGATGCCATAGGGACGAAGCTCTTCAGCCATGGCCGCGGCGAGGTGAATCGCCGATATTTTGGCCAGACTGTAAAACAAGTTGCCCCGGTAACGGTAATCGACGCCGTCGGTAATTTCGATGATCAGCCCTTGTTTTCTGGCGATCATGAGCGGCGCGCCGTAATAACTCGTAATGATGTGCGAATGTACCGCCCGCCGCTGCATCAGCAGCCCGTCCGGGAGAGAGTGCTCCCAGAAACGTTTGTCCCAGTCCGTCAGCGGATCTCCGCCCCATACATCATTCACCAGAATATCGAGCCTGCCGTCCTGTTCTTGCCGGACACGTTCGAACAGCGCCCGGACTTCGTCCTCCACCGTATGGTCCACGCGGACGGGGATGCCGGTGCCGCCCCGAGCCGTCACCATCTCCGCCGTTTCTTCGATCGTCTCTTGCCTGCCCATGTCGGACAGATTTCCTCGTTCGCTGCGTCCCGTCACATACACCGTCGCTCCAGCTTCCCCGAGCGTGACGGCGATGGCGCGTCCCGCTCCTCTCGTGCCTCCGGCTACAACGGCAATTTTACCTTCCAGTGTTTTTTTCATCGCTTTTCCCTCCAAGGCATCTGATTTGTGCTGCGCACCTCAAAAATCAGTTTAACAAACGAATATGACATCTAATGTCATATTGGGATCGCCGAGAATGCATTACGCGACAAGGAAAGAACAAGTTTGCGTCGAATAGATTATATGGGTAAATTTTCCTTAGAAACCCTTTTAATATATTAATGGCATATTTTTGAAATCGTTTTATGGGAGCGGATGTGCCACTGCATTCTTTCTATGAAAGGAGGTGATACGCGTGAAAAAAGCTGAATGCCGCGACAACGGGGCGACTAAGAAATGGCCGGGACTTTCTGCATGGTAGAATAACAAATTGAAGAGGAAAGGATGGAGACGAATGTTTCGTAAACGAAAAGCGCTTCATTCAGCTTTTGCATTCTTGCTCGCGTTTATTTCTGTGGGATTCTCCGCGTTCGGAGACGATCCTGTTCTGGCGGCACCGCCGGCGGAGGATGCGTTCATCAGCGGTTTTGAAAACGAAAACGAGGGCTGGACATTCAGTCCGGGAAGTGAATTTCCGGGGGCCAAAGGCGGGTTTGAGCGCGATCCGGAAGATTTTAAATCGGGCGGTTACTCGGGAAAAATGACGGGCAATTTTGAAGAAGGAGGGGCTTATGTAGCCATAAGCAAAAACCTGGAATCCCTGGACATGCAGAAGCTCCGTTTCTGGGTGAAAACATCGGATTTGAGCGGCATCCGGCTCAGGGTTACCGACACAACGGGGCAAGTTCATCAGCAGGTGCTGCCGCTGCAGGACACTGCCGATTGGCAGCAGGTCAGCGTATCCCGGTTTGACGGAGGCACGGTTTCCGGTCACTGGGGCGGAGCAAACGACGGGGTCTTTCATTCCCCTGCGACAGGCATTGCCATTCTTATGGATCGCGCCGAACTGAGCGGCGGAAAGACGAGCGGGGAAGTGCGAATCGATGACGTCACGGCGAGAGTGCCGATTCCGGCTTTGGCCATCAGGCAAGCGCAGCTGGGGAATGTGTTCGCAGGGGATGAAACGCCTGCGTTCCATATTGTCACTTACGGCGATGCCGTATCCTGGATGGTGCAAGATATATGGGGACATCAAGTAGCCCAAGGGAAGCAGGCGGTAAACGACGGAAGTGCGGAACTGAGAGTGCCGCTGGACAAAAAAGGTTATTTCCTCCTGCAGGTAACGGCAGAGCAAGCCGGGAACCCGCTCGAAACGGCGGAAACGTCGTTTGCGGTGCTGCCGTCTTTCGACACGGGACAAACGGCCGATTCTCCGTTCGGTTTTTCCACGCATTTCGGGCAGTCGTGGAACCCCGAACTGATCCCGCTCCTTCAGAAAGCAGGCGCCAAAAACATAAGGGACGAGCTTTACTGGGGGAATATTGAGACGCAAAAAGGCGTCTATACTTTTCCGCAGCAATACGATACGTATATGAACGTTTTAAAGAACCACGGCATTGATCCTTTCATCATCTTCTCTTACATCAATCCGTTCTACGACGAAAACAGTACTCCGTATACCGACGAAGGCCGGCAAGGTTTCGCCCGGTACGGACGGGAAATCGTGAAACATTACGGCGACCAAATCAAATGGGTCGAAGTGTACAACGAGTTCAACATTCACTTCGGCGATGTCGGCAACGGAGAAGCCGATTCGCGCCCAGACAGTTATTTCAAGCTGTTGAAGGAAACGTATCAGGCCGTCAAGGCGCACGACCCGGACGTTACGGTCGTTGGCCCGGCCACTGCGGGAGTTCCGTTCGATTGGATCGAAGAGGTGTTCCAACTGGGCGGACTGCAGTATATGGACGCGGTGTCGATTCACCCGTACCGGTACCCCGATACGCCGGAAGGTTTGGTGCAGGATTTGGTCCGTTTACAGGATTTGATAAAAAAATACAATGACGGGCAAACCAAACCGATCTGGATTACGGAAATCGGCTGGCCTACCCAATTGGACAACCGGGGAGTCAGCGAAAAAACACAAGCCGATTACATTGTGAGAAGCCATGTGCTGGCCCTTTCGCAAGGCGTCGGGAAAATGTTCTGGTACGATTTCATGAACGACGGTACAGACGACGCTTATAACGAACATAACTTCGGCATTATCCGCAACCCGGGCGATCCGAAAGGGAAATACACCCCGAAACCGGCTTATGCCGCCTATTCCGTCATGACAAGGGAGCTGGCCGGAGCGGCTTTCAGTGTTAAAGAGGACATCAACGATAAAATATCCAGCTATAAGTTCACGCGCGGAAATGAGGAGATCCGCGTTGTTTGGGCAACGGAACCGCAGCATGTAACGATTCGCGCCAACCATCCGGTGACGGTCACCGACATGATGGGGAACGCGGAAACGCTGTATCCGGTTCAACAGGAAATCTATCTTACGGTTTCGCAGGATCCGATCTATATCCGCGGAGACGTCAAAAACATTGCGGAGGGAAGCCGGTTCGCACTCCAGTCCGGTCATGCCGTCACGGGAGATACTATTACGCTTGCATTGAATGTGGATAATACGCTGAAGCCGCCTGCCGCCATTTCAGCAACGTTCGAGGTAGAAGGCCGGTCTTATCCGGTATCCGCAAAACCTCACGAAAAGAAGGAAGTGCAGATTCAGATTCCGGGAACGGATAAGGCGGAATCTATAACGGTATTCGGTTTGATCCGAGTGAAGGGCAAGCCGGCAGGCAAACTGGCAGCAGAAGTGACGATCACCGATCCGGTTCGGGTGCAGGCCAAGCACATTTTGAAAAATAATGCGGATGTGCTGCAGGTGCATATTCAAAATGTGTCTTCCCGGGACTATTCGCTTCAGAAGCTCCATTGGGAGATCGGGGATCAAACCGGTGTTCTGGAAGCGCAGCTCACGATTCCCGCTTCTTCTTCAACAAACGTGGAACTGCCCGTTCCTGCGGTCGCCGCAGGCCAAAGTTATCCCGTCACGTTGACATTGCATTCGGAAAACGAACCGTCTGTTGTGTATAAAGGAAAATTGGTGCTCGTGGATCAAAACGTCTTCAAGACTTTCGCAGAGAAAACGATTACCGTAGACGGAACGTTGGACGATTTGGCAGCCGATTCTTCCATCGATATAGCATCGGAAGGCACGGTGCAGATACCGGATTACAGCGGTGCGGAAGACTTGAGCGGAAGCGTATGGGTCACATGGGATCGCGATAATTTGTATATCTCAGCGAAAATTCGCGACGATGCGTTCTCACAGACCTCTACAGCCGACGGGATATGGACGGGCGACAGCATCCAGTTCGCGGCAGCTTCCGGAACCCCCGGCGAGCGTACGGACTGGTATGAATACGGGATTGCATTGACGAAAGAAGGTCCGCAAGTATACCGCTGGATTGCCGGATCCGGACAACCCATCGGGTTGGTCGATCATGCGGAGCTGGCCGTCAAACGGGATGACAGCAGCATGGAAACCGTCTATGAACTGGCGCTTCCGTGGCAGGAACTGACGCCGGTCTTGCCGGACGACGGCATACTCAGCTTTTCATTCCTGGTCAACGATAATGACGGTCAGGGACGAAAAGGCTGGATTGAATGGGGAGGCGGCATCGCTACAAGCAAAGATCCCGCTGCGTTCAAACCGGTCCGGTTGATTCCTAAAACTCAGTAAATGCGTTTTTTATCAAACATCATAATGGAGGTGTTTCCATGTGAAAAAAATGAAGGCGCTTGCCTGTTTGATGTGCATCCCGTTGCTCTCGACGTTTTTTTTCGTCGGAAATGCGCGTGCACTCACTCCGGCGGACGTAACCCGGGTGTCCAGAGTGACCGGTGCGACGCCAAGCGGCGAAACGCTGCCCAATCCGAACCGGACCGATGTCCTTTATCAAGTGTACGGCACAGACCTCGGCATCATGTGGGACAAAGGGAATAACGAAGTCTTCGTATTATTTGGCGACACTTATGGCGAAGGTTGGGGAGGAAATGGCGCAGGCCCCGCCGATGCGGATTGGCGTCACAACGTTCTTGCGATATCGTCCGATCGGACCCCCTCCGACGGATTGTCTTTCTCGACGATGATTCAAGACACCCCCGGACACGCCAAGGAACTGCTGAGTTCAAAAAGAATACCCCTAGACGAAGAAACGGTGATTCCCACAGCCGGTGTGACCGTAGGCAAGAGACATTATATCCACTATATGTCGATCAACCATTGGGGCCCTCCCGGACGCTGGTTCACGAATCATTCGGGTATCGCCTATTCGGACGATGAAGGGCAAACCTGGAAAAAAGACGGCAATGTCATGTGGATCAACGATAAAACAAAGTGGGACAACAATTTTCAAATGGCGGCGTTCGTTAAGGACGGCGGATATGTCTATATGTTTTCCACCCGAAACGGCAGATTCGGCAATGTCTATCTCGCGAGAGTGCCCGAGAACAAGATGCTGAGCATGAAAGCGTATGAGTACTGGGACGGAAAACGCTGGAAGCCGGATCCCAAGTTGGCTCAACCGGTGGCGAAAGGTCCGGCCGGCGAATTGTCCGTCGTCTACAACTCTCATTTCAAAAGATGGATCATGGTCTATTTGAACGAGGAACGTCACGCTCTGGTCATGCGGGATTCGCCGTCGGTCACGGGACCGTGGACGGGAGAAAAAATATTGGCGAAATCGGCGGACTATCCGGCTTTGTACGGCGGATTCATCCATCCGTTTTTTAACGACGGCACGGAATTGTACTTTAATATGTCCCAGTGGGAGCCCTATAACGTCTTCTTTATGAAAGCGACGCTCACCGAAGATGACCGGGGCGAAAATATGATCACGGACCCCGGCTTTGAAGACCAGGAGTCGAACACCGTCTCCAAACCATGGTATATCGAAGGGACCGGCGGAGTGGACCGAGGCATCCATTTCTCCCATTCCGGCCAAAACAACGGGTGGCTGAGAAATACATCCGGCTGGAATGCGATGAAACAAACGGTCGTCGTGGAACCGAATACGGATTACACGCTTACCGGATGGATACGCACATCGGACAATATGACGGAAGGTTATTTCGGAGCTAGACCGCCGCGCGCTGGCAACGTATTAAACGAGGTGCGGTTCGGAAGGATGGACAATTATACTCCATTAAAAGTCGAATTTAACTCGGGAAAACATTCACTTGTGGAGATTTATGCAGGGATGTGGGCGTCCGACGGCGATACGTGGATTCAAATCGACGACATCACGTTAACCAAAAAATAAGGGCGAGCCGTTCGCATTCAACCGCCGCCCGGCCAAGCGGCGCCGCTGCCTTGACGTCTTGGCGCAAGCGGGAAAAAGCTGCCCCCGGCTTCCGGGGACAGCTTTTCATTGACAACCGGTTCTGCGGGATAGGCGGCCGGTTGAGCGCGCACGTATCTCCAATGATTCCGGTTTACGGTTTAAACTCGGTAAACTCCGGATTTTTGCCGCAGATCATCAGCCCTTGGCCCCAGTTGATATGCACGTCTTTCGTAGGCTTGTCGTCGGCGGCGCGGAACTGGAACAGCACGTTTCTGCGGTTGCGTTGGCTGCGGTTCGGATTGGAGCCGTGAATCGTCAAGTAATTGAAGAACAGCACGTCACCCGCTTCGGCCGGGCACGGCGTACCCATGGAGATCGGGTATTCCTTATGATTCAAGTAATGCGCTCCCACATGCGGCAGCGGGCCCATTTTATGCGATTTCGGCAAGACGCAAATGCAGCCGTTTTCCATATCCGCATCGTCCAAATGGATGCTGGCGGCCATCATCGTATGTTTTTCATGCGGAAAATACGGATAGTCCTGGTGCATCGGGAAGGCAGCCCCGTTCTCCGGAGGCTTCACCAGCATTTTCGAGTGGTGCAGCTGCACGTTCGGCCCGATGAGCTTGGACACGATGGCAACCATGTTCGGATGCACCAATGCCCGCGTAAAGCACGCCTCATGGTAATGCACATCGTGAAACCCTTTCAATACGAGCTTTTTCAGTTCTTCCGGCGGAATGTAATCGCCCTGCCACGTATGATTGCGATCTTTTTTCGCCGCCGCGGCCCGCTGAATGATACCGTCCACCGCCTCGCGCATTTCCTCCACTTCTTCGCGGTTGAACACACCTTTCACCAACAGGTAACCGTTCTCGTTGTAAAAATCGACATCCTGTGATTTAATCATCGTAATGACTCCTTTTTCATAAAAATGATCAATAACTTGATTTCATTCATCATTTTAAGGAATTTTGCGACGGATTGTCTTTGCAAAGGGAAGTCATCTTTTTGCATTTTGAAGACAAAGGAGAGAAGGATGGATGCTGGAAGCGAAATGCCGGGATGCGCAGACGCTGTTGAACGAGCATGCGCAAAAAGTGTCGGGCGGCGAGCTTGCGTTCTATGTTCATTATTGGGGAGCGACGACGGAGCATTACGACAATCCGCTGCACAAGCATTCTTTCTTTGAAATTTGCTATGTCGTCGACGGACAGGGAACCTATATCGACAACGGAAAAGAACATAGGCTGGCGGCAGGCACGCTGTTCTGTTCGAGACCGGGCGTCTGGCATCAAATCCGCAGCAAAACCGGGTTGTTTTTGCTGTTCGTCGCCTTCGAAGTCGTCGATTCCGAATCGAACGGCGATGCGGCGCAGCAATTCCGGCAGCTCGCGGAAGGCCGCAATTATTTCCTCGATACCGCCGAACAGTCGCCGACGGCATGGATTTGGAAAGCGCTGCTCGTGCAGGCGGCCGCTGTGCAGGCGTATTGGAAAGTGACCGTCGAAGGCCTGGCCTACAGCCTGCTCGTGTCCTTTCTCGGCGCTTTTGGGGTGACGTCCGAGCCCGCTGCCGGGAAAAAGGCGGGGAAAATGGCTTCAACCCAGTTGTACCGGGCGAAGCTGTTCATTCGCGACAATTTGTCGCAGCCGCTGCGTCTCGATGATGTGGCGAGCTATCTGCATGTGTCGGGCAGGCATTTGTCCCGGTTGTTTTCGCTGGAACTGGGGCAGACGTACTCGGATTATGTAAGAAACCAAAGGGTGCGGCAGGCGCAATCGCTGTTGGCGGAGGGCGAATTGTCAATTAAACAAATCGCGCAGGAAACCGGTTTCGAATCGGTGCATTATTTCACCCGGGTGTTTAAGGCCGAAACCGGATTGACGCCGGGCAAATTTCGCGAGCGCGCATTACGGAGCGGCGGAGTCGATTTCCTGAAAAACGATGAAATCGAGGTATAATGACCTATCTAACTGTACTTTTGCGGTTAAATCGTACCGGTAACCCTATGTCATCCAATTTAAATGTACGTTGCAGTTACACACTCGCAGTTACTCCACGGCCGATTGCGCATGTGGTTCGGCCGCTGTCATGCAGCGCCGCAACGCGGGCCGGGGAGCTGCGTGCGTTGTACTGCCGCAGCCGGGTGGCGTTTCTTGCTACCTTATCTTATCATCGCTATAATAATGACAATACAAAGCGGAGGTCGGTCCGATTGGCGCACATCGACGAATTTGCTTTAATCCGCCTGTTGACGGAGCGAGAGCCAACCGCGTCGTCAGAGAGCGCCGGCCGCGTTGTTGTGGGCATCGGCGACGACGCCGCGGTAGCCGGGATTGCTCCCGGTTTTCAGCTGGTCGTGTCGTGCGACGCGATGGTGGAACACATTCATTTCAACCGTTACACGATGCGGGATGCGGATATCGGCTACAAGGCGATGGCCGCGAACTTGAGCGATATGGCGGCCATGGGCGCGGTGCCGCGCTACGCGCTCATCTCGCTCAGCGTCCCGCCCGAATGGACGCCGGAGCGGCTGCGGGCAATCTATGACGGGCTGTACGAATGCGCCGACGCATACGGGGTTGCCGTCGTCGGCGGGAATACGACATCGACGCCGGCTTGCCTGAACATGACGGTGACGATCATCGGCGAGGTGGAGACGGGAAAAGCGCTGCTCCGCTCATCGGCCCAGACGGGCGACGCCGTGTTTGTAACCGGCTTTCCGGGCCGCTCCGCCGCCGGCCTTCACTTGATGTCGGCGTTGAAGCGGCCCGCCGGCTCGCTCGTTCATCTGCCGTCGCCCTATTCGGAGCTCGTCGGGGCGCACCGCCGGCCGAGGCCCCGGGTGGAAGCCGGGCGGCTGCTCATCAAGTCGGGCGCCTGCCGGGCGCTGAACGACATAAGCGACGGCCTCGCCAGCGAAGCGTGGGAAATCGCCGAAGCGTCGGACAAAGGCATCGTCCTGCACGAGGAGCGGCTGCCGATACACGCCGATTTGCTTCGTTACGCCCGGGAAACGGGCAAACACTATTTGGACTGGCTGTTGTACGGCGGGGAAGATTACGAACTGATCGGGACGGTCGCTGCCGGAGAAGCGGAGGCGGTCAAGGCGGAATTCGAGCGGCAAGGCTTGCCGTTCCATATTATCGGCGAAGTTGCCGGCGGGACGGCCGAAGTGCGGCTGAAGCGGATGAACGGAGAACTGCAGCCGTTGGAAAAGAAAGGGTACAATCATCTGCCCGGAGGTGAGAGCAGTGGCTGAATCGCAAGCCTCTTACAAGTACATTTCCCGCTGCGAGGAAGATACGGAACGGCTCGCCGCGGAATTGGCCCGCCGTCTGGAACCGGGGGCGGTCATCGCCCTCGACGGGGATCTCGGCGCGGGCAAGACGCGGTTTTCGCAAGCGGTTGCCAAGGCGATCGGCGTCACCGGCGTCGTTAACAGTCCGACGTTCACGATTATTAAAGAATATGAAGGCGAGCGGTTTCCCCTGTATCATATGGATTTGTACCGGATTACACTGGAAGAAGCCGAAGAACTGGGGCTGGACGAATATTTTTACGGAGAAGGCGTTACCTTGATTGAATGGTCAAGCCGCATTACCGAAATTTTGCCGGCCGACCGTTTATTTATGTATATCGAACACCTGGGCGGGCAGGAACGCAGCTTTACCGTTATTCCATACGGGGAGCCTTACACGACATGGTGTGAAAACTTGAAAGGAAGCGGAATAATCGTATGACGGATTACCGGAATCGCCAAACATCGGGAAAACTGCTGGCGTTCGACACTTCTACCGCCGCGATGACGATCGCCGTCATGGACGGGGATACGCTGCTCGGCGAAACCCATTCGCGCGCGGAACGGAACCATTCGATCAGGCTTGTGCCGTCCATAGAGCAGCTGCTGCGTTTTTTAAACATGACCGCGGCCGATTTGGACGGGATTGCCGTAGGAAGAGGCCCCGGTTCGTATACGGGGGTGCGCATCGGGGTAACGGTGGCGAAAACGTTCGCCTGGGCGCGCGGCCTTCCGTTAATCGGCGTATCCAGCTTGGCGGCGCTCGCTTTCGGAGGCATCGACCAAGGACGCAGGAAAGCGGGGGCGGTTCAATGGGCGGTTCCGCTGATGGACGCCCGCAGAGGGCAGGTGTACACCGGTATATACGGTGCGGGAGGGCCGATAACGTGGGACTGCATCATGGAGGACGGCATCCGGCTCATGAGCCGTTTTGCCGTTCAGGTTGCGGAAAGGGCCGAATCCGCGCAGCTGAAGCCGGATGTCATCACTTTTATCGGCGAAGTCGAGCCGTTCCGGGAAGCGATTTGCCGCGTTTCGGATCGTTGGCGGGGAGAGGTGGCCGCAGTGGACGCGGACATCCGCGCCTGCAATGTCGGCCGTCTGGCCTGGCTGCGATGGGCGGAAGGAGAACGGGAAGCGGTGCATGATTTCGTGCCCAATTATACGCAGCTTGCCGAAGCGGAAGCGAAATGGCTGGCGAGACAGAAGGAGAAGGGAGAAGGAGCCGATGGAGGAATATGCACCGTTTAATCCGAATGCGACTGTGCTGTTTCGCCGGATGCGGCTGAAAGACATCGATTTCATTTGCGATATTGAGAAGGAAGCGTTTCCGACCCCATGGTCGCCGTCCGCATTTTACAACGAACTCGTCTATAACCAGTTCGCGCATTACGTCGTCATGGAATGCGGCGGTGAAATCGCCGGTTACGGCGGAATGTGGATGATTATGGATGAAGCGCACATTACGAATATCGCCGTCCGCAAAAAATTCCGCGGAAACAAGCTCGGAGAACGGCTGCTGAGGGAACTGCAGACCACCGCGATGCAGTTGGGGGCGAAACGCATGACGCTGGAAGTGCGGGTATCGAATACGATCGCCCGGCGGCTGTATGAGAAAATGGGCTTTTATCCATCGGGGACGCGCAAAGGGTATTATACCGACAATAACGAAGACGCGCTTATCATGTGGGCCGATCTGCCGACAGACGGCGGGCGCCCGTCGCGAAAGCGGGTGGATGCGCATGAATGATAACGAACGGCTGCGGCAATCGCCCTGCTTCATTCTGGCCGTGGAAACGAGCTGCGACGAAACGTCGGTTGCCATTGTGGAAAACGGGACGCGCATCCGCGCGAACATCGTATCCAGCCAGATGGAGACGCACAGGCGCTATGGCGGCGTCGTGCCGGAGATCGCTTCGCGCAAACATGTGGAAAACATTACGTGGATTATGGAAGAGGCGCTGAATAAAGCCGAACTGAAACTCGGCGATTTGTCGGCGATTGCCGTAACGCAAGGCCCGGGGCTGGTAGGATCGCTTCTCGTCGGCATGGTTGCGGCGAAAGCGCTGGCCTGTGCGGCGGGACTCCCTTTTATCGGCGTTCACCATATCGCCGGGCATATTTATGCGAACCAGCTCGTGCACAAGCTGGAATATCCGCTCATGGCGCTGGTCGTCTCCGGAGGCCATACGGAGCTTGTCTACGTGGAACGCGCAGGAGTTTTCCGCATCGTCGGACAAACGAGGGACGACGCCGCGGGGGAGGCGTACGATAAAGTGGCCAGGGCGCTCAATCTGCCTTATCCTGGAGGGCCTCACATCGATCGGCTCGCTCATGAAGCGGAAGCGGCCGTCGATATGCCGCGCGCCTGGCTGGAGCCGGATTCGTACGACTTCAGCTTCAGCGGGCTGAAGTCTGCGGTGCTGGCCGCGCTGAACCAGGCGAAAATGCGCGGCGAAACGCTTGAACCCGCCCATGTGGCGCGGGGCTTCCAGGAATCCGTGATTGACGTGCTCACGGAGAAATCGCTGCGCGCTGCGCGCGAGTACGGGGCAAAGCAGCTTCTCTTGGCAGGCGGAGTGGCCGCCAACCGGGGCCTGCGCGAACGGCTGGCTTCACGGTGCGCGGAAGAACGTATTCCGCTGCTCGTGCCGCCTCTCGATCTGTGCACGGACAATGCGGCGATGATTGCCGCGGCCGCTTATTTGAAATGGAATAGCGGCGAATTCAGCGGCTTGGACATGAAGGCGGAACCGCTCATGTCATTGGAGGCGTGGTCGGTCAAGTGAACGAATCCGGAAAAAAGTGCAAATTGCGAATTGACAGACCCTAAACGGCATATTATAATAAACAGCAATATTTGAAACGCGAAGAACGGGAGCAGTAAGGCGCTTTTCATTCGGCAGAGAGCCGCGGGTCGGTGCGACGCGGCGGATGAAATTCCTGAACTCGCCCGGGAGCGGCAAGGCGGAACGGATGTGCCGGCAGCCTATTACGTCTTGACGGTCGCCCTCGTGATCGGGCATGCAAGCCAATCCATTATACGGTGGATGGCTGCTGTGAGGTGGATTCGAGCGAATCGAATCAAGAAGAGTGGTACCGCGACAGTACAGCCTGTCGTCTCTTGCTGGAGACGATGGGCTTTTTTGATTTTCCGAAAAAATGAGCATAGGCAAAACGCAATGAACGGGAGCAGTAGGGAAATTTTCATTCGGCAGAGAGCCGCGGGTCGGTGCGACGCGGCGGATGAAATTCCCGAACTCGCCCGGGAGCGGTGAGACGGAACGGGCAGCATGCGCCCGCTACGTCTTGACGGTCGCCCCCGTCATCGGGCAGGCAGCTTTTCCGGAATCCGTGATGACGGAAGACTGCCGCCAGAGCGGATTCGGCCGGAACGGGCCGAATCAAGAAGAGTGGTACCGCGATAGGTTGGCCTGTCGTCTCTTTAGGAGACGGCGGGCTTTATTTTTTTACAATGGAGGGAATGTGTATGGAAACAAGAAGAATCCGCATTTTTGACACGACGCTGAGAGACGGCGAGCAGGCTCCGGGATCCTCCCTGTACCCGGAACAAAAAATACGCATCGCCAGGCAGTTGGCCAAACTGGGCGTCGATATTATCGAACCGGGATTTCCGGTTTCGAGTCCCGGGGAGTTCAGCGCGGTGCAGGAAATTTCGCGCACGGTCACGGGCGTGGAAATTTGCGGGTTTGCCCGCGCCGTCAAACAGGACATCGATGCCGCCGTCAAGGCGACGCAGGACGCGGAAAGACGCCGGCTGCACCTGTTCATCTCTTCGTCGGACATCCACCTTGACTTTCAACTGCGGAAATCGCGCGAACAAGTCATTGAAATCGCGCGCAGCATGGTCGCATACGCCAGGCATTTCGTCGATCGGATCGAATTTTCTCCGATGGACGCGACGCGTACGGGCGAGGAGTTCCTGTTTGAAATGGTCGAAGCGGTCATTGCAGAAGGCTCGTCCATCATCAATATTCCCGATACGGTCGGCTATGCGCTGCCGGAAGAGTTCGGACGCATTTTCACCGCTTTGCGGCAAAATGTCCGCGGTGCCGACCGGGTGGAGTTCAGCGCCCACTGCCACAACGATCTCGGGCTGGCGGTGGCGAACAGTCTGGCGGCGATTCGCGCCGGGGCCACGCAGGTGGAAGTGACGATGAACGGAATCGGCGAGCGGGCGGGGAACTGCTCTCTGGAAGAACTGGCCATGGCGATCGAGACGCGAAAGGCGGCGCTCGGAGTGGAGACGGGCATCAACGCCTCGGAAATTTACGAAACGTCGCGCATGGTCAGCCGGGCGATGCACTTTCCAATCGCCTACAACAAGCCGATTGTCGGCAGAAACGCGTTTCAGCACGAAGCGGGCATTCATCAGGACGGATTGCTGAAAAACCGCAGCACTTACGAGATCATGAATCCGGAGGAGATGGGCATTCCGCGCAGCATGATCATTCTCGGAAAACATTCCGGACGCCACGCTTTGAAGCATCGCGTTTCCGAGTTCGGCGTGCAATTGACGGAGGAGCAGCTGAACGACCTGTACGTTCGTTTCAAAGAAAAAGCGGATGCGCAAAAAATCGTCACCGACGACGAACTGATTCGGCTTGTCGGCGATTGCGCCGAACAGGTAATTGAACCGTATTCCCTCGTCGATCTTCAGGTGCTGACCGGCAGCCAGCGCAACCGCGTCGCCTCGGTCACGGTGCGCGATGAGCGCTCAGGCGTCGAACGCACATATTCCGGCACCGGGCGCGGGCCGATTGAAGCGCTGGTTCACTGCATGAAACAGGCGATTCCGCTTGCGGTCGAATTCGAAGATTTGGAGCTGCATTCGATGTCGACAGGGGAGAACGCGCACGGCGAGGCGGTCGTCGTCATATCGTCGGGCGATGCGTTCTACCGCGGAACGGCAGCCGATCAGGACATTATTCTCGCGGTCGCCAAAGCGTTCATGTCCGCCTGCAACGAGGCGGTGCGCCAATCGGGGGCAAAAGGCGAATCGCGTCCGGCAGACGCGTCGTAACCTTTCTTTTTCGCCGTATGGTTTTTCCTGGCCTGGATAAGACTAGTAACGTCTAGAAGGTCAGGAGTGAAACGAAGATGAACGCCAGGTCACGGATGCAGCTGGCCCTCGCTCTGATGGCGTTGTGCGCCGGAATTGTCCCGCTGCTCGGATGCGCGAACATATCCGAATTGTCCTTAGCTCAGGCAGCCGATGCACGGATGACGCCGCCGGACAAAAAAGTTACCATTGTTTCGATTCCCGGCCTGTCGTTTCTGGAAACGGGAGAACCGCAGCTTGACGAATGGCCCCGCCTCCGCCGGATCGCCCTCCACGGGGCGGCAGGCGCGCTCAATGTGCGGACGCCAGGCAAAGGGTTGGAGGACAGTTATTTGACGCTGGGAGCCGGAGCTCCCGCGTCGGGCAGCTCCCAATCCCAAGGTTTGAACCGGGGCGAGACGAAGGACGGATATCCGGCTGATGAACTGTATGTCCGGTATAACGGGACGCTGCCGGAGGAAGCCGGGGTTATCGTGCCGGGCATCGCCGCCATCGATGCGGAAAACCGGGAAGGGACGTACGGAGCGGTAGCCGGGCTGCTGGGCGAAACGCTGCGGCAACACGGCATAAAGACATATGTGTTCGGCAACGGTGAAAGTGCGCGCGGCACCGCTTCAGAGGCCGATCAGATGAAACGGTACGCACCGTTCATGCTGATGAATCGCGCCGGATGGGTAACCGGCGGCGATGTCGGCGGAGGCACGCTTGTTCCTTCCGCAGCAAGACCGTATTCCGTGAAGACGGATTACAGCTATATTTTGCGGCGGTGGGAGCAGGCGGATCGTCCTTCCGTCGTGCTCATCGAGCTGGGCGATTTATCGAGATTGTACGGCGAGAAACCATGGTACCGCGAAGATCGGTTTACGCAGGTAAAACGACAAACGATGCGGGAAATGGATGATTTCATCGGCAGACTCTGCGCGCGGACGACCGGCGGCGATTCGTTGTGGATACTGTCCCCGCAGGCAAACAGCGACGCGCTGGGCGAAAAAATGATGCTAACCCCGATTTTTAAATATAACTCAGGTATGCGGCAAAGCATCCTCGTATCCGATACGACACGGCGGAACGGCATCGTCGCCAACCATGATGTGGCTCCGTCGTTGCTGCGGGAATTCGGGATTGACACGCCTCGCGGGATGATCGGCATGCCAATGCGTTCGGAGCCCATGGAGCGGCAAACCCTTTGGCTGCAAGATCAGCTCGAGAAAATCCGGCGTGTCTACCTGCTGAGACCGAAGCTGCTGTATGCTTTCGTATTCTATGAAATCGCCGTATTGCTGATCGGGCTTCTTGCCGCGCTCATCGGCTGGCGCTGGCGGAAAAGCGATTTGTGGTTGACCGCTCCGCTCATGTCGCTGCTCGTTTCTCCGCCGCTCATGCTGGCGACGGGATGGCTGTCCGGCAGCCCGATTGCCGTCATGGCCGCCGCGTTCGTCATAGGGGTTATCGGGATGAGTCTGCTTGTCTCCCGGCTGCCGTTGTTTGCCGCGTTGGCGTTGGTCAGCGCAGCGACGGTCGTTCTCCTATTGCTGGACGGCGTCACGGGTGCGCGGGCGATGAAGTTTTCCGTATTGGGCTACGATCCGATGATTGGCGCGCGTTATTACGGAATCGGCAACGAATTTATGGGAGTGCTGATTGGGGCGGCGGTGTTGGCGTCTTCCGTGCTGCTGCAAAAACGGGCTTGGCGGCACGCGGAAAAGCCGTTCACACCCGCAATCAAGGTGGCGGCGGCAGGGGCATACGCGCTTATCTCCGTCTATTTGGCCGCGCCGTTTCTCGGCACGAACGCCGGTGGGGCGATAACGGCGGTTATCGCCTTCGGCATCGCGTGGGCGCGCTCGTTTTGCGCGGGCAAGATGCGCGAACTGAGCTGGAGCCGTCTTGCGCTGCTGATCGGCTTGCTTCTCACCGCCGCTCTGTTCGTTCTGTGGTTGTTGAATTCCGTCATACCGATGCAGGAACAGCAGCACAGCCACATCGGCAGGGCGATGCGCCTCGCCGCCGAAGGCCGCATCGATTGGATCGGACAAATGATCGTCCGCAAGCTGCAGATGAACTGGCACCTTATCGCCGTTTCTTCGTGGAGCAAAGTGCTGTTTACGAGCCTGTTCGTCGCAGCGGTTCTTGTCCTTCGTCCCGGAGGATTGTTCCGGGTTTGGCAAATGCGCTATCCGTATATGATGTACGGCTTCTCCGCCAACACGATTGGAGCGATTACCGCACTGCTTTGCAACGATTCGGGCATCGTCGCCGCAGCGACGATGATCGTGTATGTTGCCGTGCCGATGCTGCTCTTGAAACTGGAAGGGAACAAGGTAACGTCATCCGGGAAAAGGGAGGAGGCGGTCTTCGAGAAGATCGCACCGCACAGCTGAAGCTGCGGAACTGACGGGTACCATTAACCGGATGAAATACTTGTGCCGTGAATAAATACGCAGAACGATCTAGTGATACGATTCTCTAGCGACCGACCAATTCTATCCAGAATATCGGTTGGAGCACCAACCATCGAATACCGAGTTATGATTTGCTTTAAATCAACAACAATATTCGGAGAATTCTTCTGCATTGATCGGAATGAGGTGCATTATTGCACTTTATCGACACAAATATTCTGCTTTGATCGGAACGAGGTGCAGAAACGCACCTCATTAACTATATTCTTCTGCATTGTTCGAAACAAGGTGCATGTGCACCTGAAGATGTTGAGAAAGTCTTAACATGTGGTTGACCGCCACTATGTGGCGAGCCGCGCGCTGGGAGTCGCGCGCGGCGAAAAGTACGTAAGGTTACCTACATTAAATACTTAATGTGGTCCACCATGCAGTCCCCAAACGCGAACAGCCCTCGGCGCGCGTTGGGACGTATGCTTCCTGGAAGGCTCGACAAGGGGTCATTTTGCGGTATCCAATAACGCCTCCCACTCTTCGTAAAGTTTCTGCAGCTCCGCTTTTTTCTGCTCGATCTGCCCGTTTTTTTGTTGAACCAGGATATAGTCGTTGAACACTTCCGGCTGGCTCAATTCCTCTTCAATGGCGGCGATCTCCGCTTCCAGACGGGCAATGTCCCGTTCCAGCTGCTCCAGCTTGCGCTGCCTGTTCCGCTCTTCCCGTTTCGCCTGCTTTTCCGCTTCGTAATCTTTCGTTTTATCGGCCGGCTGACCGGATTGTTTCCAGCCCGGAGCGGCCGTCTTCCTCTCGCTTTCCATTTCGGCAAGCTCCTGCTTTTTCTCTATATATTCGTCATAATTTCCCAGGAAATGACGAATGCCTTCCGGCGTCAGTTCGAGAATGCGTTCCGCCATTTTGTTCAAAAAGTAGCGATCGTGGGAAATGAACAGCAGCGTCCCGTCATAGTCGATTAAAGCGGCTTCCAGCACTTCTTTGCTGAAAATGTCCAGATGGTTGG
>JAWLCZ010000009.1:0-41505 GCA_041686835.1 Paenibacillaceae bacterium
AAGGAGTGACGGGAGGTGTGTGGATTTCCATAGATGATTGCTCCTTATGTTCTTGCTGCTAAAAAAAGAACGGATAGATTAATTTCTTTCATAAATGACAAAAAATAGAATTTCATAAATAAAAAAAAACGCGAAAGACGCGGCATTCAACATTCGGCCGCTACGAATGAACATGCCGCGTCAGTTGCCGGATCCGGCAGGGCGTTATTTGTCAGATACCTTTGTCATATAACGATCCATCATCACGGCCGCCTCGGCTCTTGTCATCAGCCGGTTGGGGGCGAACGTGCTGTTGGTCATTCCGGTTACGATCGATGCTTCCTTCAATCTGTAGACGGCAGGCGCACACCACATATCGAGAGGGACATCATCGAAAAGCGTCCCGATTTGATCCGGCAGCGATGGCGGAGCGTCCTTGCCGTTCAGCAGCCGATCCAATATCGCGCTGACCTCCGCTCTCGTGATCGCCTGATCGGGCTTGACCGTTCCGTCCGGATACCCGTTAATGATGCCGAGCTTCAGAGCCTTTTTAAATGTACCGTACGCCCAGTGGTTTTCCGGCAAATCGGGAGCGGGCACCTCATCGGCGTTGTTTACCGGTTGAACGGGAGCGGAAGCCTCGTTCGTGCCGCTTACCGGCAAATCGGAAGCGGAAGCCTCGTTCGTATCGCTTACCGGCAGCTCGGTAGAGGATACTTCATCTGTACCGTTGTCCGGCAGTTCGGGAGCCGACGCTTCATCCGTTCCGTTGTCCGGAAACGGAACGATTCGATCGAGCATCGTCAATAATTCCGCCCTTGTAAGCGGTTGTTCCGGCCTGAACATGTTGTTGTATCCCTGTACGACACCTTTTTCTTTCAGACGCGCTATGTACGGATAAGCCCAATGCCCCGCAACATCGCTGAAAATGACGGGCCGGAACGCTTCAATCCCGTTTGCGATACCTCTCGCTATGAGCCGTCTGGCCTTTTCGTCCGCGAGCAGCGCGGCGTCGGAGCGGTTGGACAAAAAAGCGGTTTCCACCAGAATGCTCGGAACCGATCCCATGCGTATGACGTAAGCGGCGTTCGGCACGATGCCCTTATTTTCGGTCCCGATTTCTTTGACCAGCGCCGAAAGGACGGACTTCGCAAGCTGCTTGCTTTGCGGGGTTAATTTTTTCATCGCCTCCGAAGCCGGGTACGCCTTTTGCGGGTAGGCATCGTCGTAATACAGAACGAGCGTGCCTTTCGCACTGGAGGACGGATGCGAATTGGCGTGCACCGATACGAACAGGTCCGCCTTCGCCTCGTTCGTGAACCGCACCCGATCCTTCAGGCTGACGTAACGATCCGATTCCCGCGTCATGGCGACCTCGTATCCTTTTTTTATCAATTCCTCTTTCAATTTCAAAGAGATATCGAGGTTGACGTTTTTTTCATAGAGGCCGTTCACGCCTATCGCCCCCGGATCCGAGCCCCCGTGGCCCGGGTCGACAACCACTTTGACCGCAAGCGCCAGGCACGGCAGCAGAACGAGTTGGAAGCAGATCAAGAAGATGACGAGTGTTATGCGTTTTTTCATATGTACAGCTCCTCCCATGCTATATTTTACTAGGATTTCGGGGAAAAAGTATGCAGGAAATAACAGGAAAGGGAGAACGGATTTGTCGCTATATACACTTTTCGGAGAGATTCTAGCGGATTTTGGTATAGCTTCGAAAGTAATTTTGATATAATGCAATTATGGGAGAGATAACCGCTTACGGAGAGGAACGGACGGATGAAAAAAAACAACCTCACGCTTGTGATATTTCTATTGATCGGCCTGCTGGCCGGAACGATCGTATCCCAGCTGCTGCTTCCATTCGAATCCGTATCTTTTCTTACGAAATCCGCCGCATTTTCTTGGGAACCGAAGGCGGATTTGCAGTTGATCAAGTATGATTTCAAAATTCAGGTTAAACTAAATTTGACGAGCCTTCTTGGTCTCGCCGCAGCTTTCTGGATTTACCGCAAACTGTAAATATTTCTTAGCCGGAGGTGAATTGATGAATACGGTGAAACAGCGTACACTTATATTAGCCTCTTCGTCTCCGAGAAGACAGGAACTGATTCGCTCCTTAGACTTCCCCGTGAAAATATTCGCCAGCCATGTCGACGAAACGGTGACAGAAACGTTAACCCCCGCGCAAATCGTCGAAACGCTTTCCTTGCGAAAAGCGGATGCCGCTGCGGAGCAGCTGAAACAGACCGGCGATGACGGGATCGTTATCGGCTCGGATACGATTGTCGTTATGGAAGGGAAAGTTCTCGGCAAACCGTCTGATCGGCGCGAAGCGTTCCACATGCTTCAATCGCTGCAGGGCAAGACGCATCGCGTCTTTACGGGCGTCGCCTGCATCGATCTCGGCACCGGCAAGCGCCTCGTCCGCCACCGCGTGACGAACGTGACGATGAAGCCGTTAACCGATCGGCAGATTGAACGATACATCGAAACGGGGGAGCCGTTGGATAAAGCCGGCGCGTACGCCATTCAAGGATTGGGCGCGACGATTGTCGACTCTATCGAAGGGTGTTATTTTAATGTGGTCGGACTTCCGTTAGCTTTGCTCGGCGATATGCTTGCCGAGTTCGGCGTAGAGGTGTTGTGACACGGACACGGTTTACGCCGAACCAACCATTTTGAAAATGAAAGAGGGGAATTCATGGACTCGCTCAATATGACGTTGCGCGATGTCCCCAATGAGGAACGACCGAGAGAACGCATGCTGCAATTTGGGGCTCAAGCGTTAAGCAATGCCGAATTGTTGGCTATTTTGCTGCGCACCGGCACTTTCGCCGAATCGGCGGTCATGCTCGCGCAAAGGGTGCTTGCCGAATGCGACGGTTTGCGGAACCTTGTGGACACGAGCGTCGAACAGCTTACGGCGATTAAAGGCATAGGACTCGCCAAAGCGCTGCAAATCCAGGCCGGAATCGAGCTTGGCCGGAGATTGGCGCGAAGCTCGAAGAACAAAACCGTGACGATACGTTCGCCGCGCGATGTAGCCGAGTATGTGATGGAGGATTTGCGGTATTTGCAGAAGGAGCATTTTATTTGTCTGTTTTTAAATACGAAAAACCACGTCATCGGACAAGAAACGTTATCGATCGGCAGTTTGAACGCTTCCATCGTGCATCCGCGGGAAGTGTTCCGCGCGGCGATCAAACGGAGCAGCGCGTCAATCATCTGCGCGCACAACCATCCCAGCGGCGATCCGTCGCCGAGCCCCGAAGACATCGAACTGACAAAACGCCTGATGGAAGCCGGAAACATCATCGGCATAGACGTTCTCGATCATGTCGTCATCGGTGATCGGAAGTATGTCACTTTGAAGGAGCATGGTTACATGTAATATAATATTAAGATGGACTGCAAAGAGAAGGGAGATAATGATCGTATGTTCGGTGGTTTCGCTACAAAAGATTTGGGAATTGACCTTGGAACGGCCAATACCCTCGTATATATGAAAGGAAAAGGCATCGTCGTCAGAGAGCCTTCGGTGGTCGCTCTGCGCACGGATACGAAAACGATTGAAGCCGTCGGCGAGGCGGCGAAAAAAATGATTGGGCGCACGCCGGGCAACATCCGCGCGGTCCGTCCGATGAAAGACGGGGTCATCGCCGATTTCGACACGACCGCGACGATGATTAAATATTTTTTGAAGCAATCGCAAAAATCGCGGATGCTGCTGCCCAGACATCCGAACGTTATGGTATGCGTGCCTTCCGGCATCACCGCGGTGGAGAAGCGCGCCGTGGAAGATGCGACGAAACAGGCCGGGGCGAAAGAAGCTTACACGATTGAGGAGCCTTTTGCCGCCGCAATCGGCGCGGACTTGCCCGTATGGGAACCGACCGGAAGCATGGTCGTCGACATTGGCGGGGGAACGACGGAAGTGGCCGTCATCTCGCTCGGCGGCATCGTGACAAGCCGTTCGATCCGCGTGGCCGGCGATGAAATGGACGAGGCGATCATTCAGTATATTAAAAAAAATTACAACTTAATGATTGGCGAAAGAACGTCCGAGCAGCTGAAGATGCAGATCGGCTCGGCGATGCGGATGGAACGGCCGGAATCGATGGAAATTCGCGGTCGGGATCTGCTGACCGGCCTGCCGAAAACGGTCGCGGTCACATCCGACGAAATCACGGAAGCATTGGCGGATACGGTGAACAGCATCGTGGACGCGGTGAAGGTGACGTTGGAAAAATGCCCGCCCGAGCTGGCCGCCGACATTATGGATCGCGGCATCGTGCTTACCGGGGGCGGGGCGCTCTTGCGCAATCTGGACAAGCTGCTGACCGGAGAAACGGGAATGCCGGTCATCGTGGCCGACAATCCGCTTGATTGCGTCGCCATCGGCACGGGGCGCGCGCTTGAGAACATCCATCTGTTCAAGACGAAATCCGGTCCGGCAAGCCGCGCGAGACGCTGACGCGGCCTGCTTCCGATGCGCGCGGTGCGGGATATACAGTTAGAAGGTGTTTTCCTTGTTCAAGCTATTGGGGAATAAAAGGTTGTTTATACTGCTCATCGGCTTAATTTTCTTTATCGCTCTTATGGGATTGACGCTGAATAAGAGGGAACCGGTCACTTGGCCGGAAAAGTTTGTGAAAGATTCGATATCGTGGATGCAAGGTTTGATTTATAGGCCCGCTCGTTACATAGCGGGTTTCTTTGAGGATATTCACGATCTGCGCGTCGTTTACGAGGAAAACAAAGCGTTGAAGCGAACGCTGGCCCAATACGCCAGAGATACGGTGCGCCTGAACGAATTGGAAGCCCAGAACAAACGGTTGAAGGAAGCGTTGGGTTTCACGGAAAGACAGAAGCAGTACGACAACTATACGTACCGCATTGCCGAAATTGTCGCGGTAAGTCCCGATCCGAACAACAGCACGCTGGTAATCAACCTCGGAGAGAAAGACGGCATTAAAGAGAATATGGCCGTTGTGTCGGTAGACGGCCTGGTCGGCCGCGTCGTCAGGGTGTTTCCGTTTCACGCCAATGTGCAGCCGCTGACGAATTTGTCGGACGTGAGCAGCGGCGAAAACCATACGAAAGCGATAGCGGCCACGATAAAAGGCAAGGAAACCGAATCGTTCGGCATTATCGAAAGCTATGACGAGGCAAAAGGCATTCTTATCATGAACAAAATTTCACAAAACGATCAGATGCAGGTCGGGGATACCGTCGTTACTTCCGGTCTCGGCCAAGTGTTTCCGCACGGCATCGTCATCGGAACTGTCGCGTCCAGAAAAGTGGGGGCGTTCGGAATTACGTACACGGCCAACGTCAAGCCCGCTGTCGATTTTACCAAACTGGGCCATTTGCGCGAGGTGTTTGTGATAGAGAAGCCGGAAATGAGGTGACAAGACGAGGATGCACAGGAAAATCGTATGGGGCGTCATCTTTTTGCTTTTTTTGCTTGAAGGGAGCCTGCTGCCTTGGATGATTCCCAGCGCATGGCGGGGAAATGTTTCCGTCACCCCGCATCTCGTGCTTGTCGCCATTATCTACGTGTCTATTTATTTGAACCGGTATTCGGCATTGATATTCGGATTATTTTTCGGATTTTTGCAAGATTTTGTGTATTACGGGCACATGATTGGCGTATACGCGTTCAGCCTTGGACTTACCGGCTACTTGTGCGGATTGTTTTTCGGGCGCTCGCATATCCATATCCTCCCTTCGATGCTGCTGATGGCTTTCGGCAACTTGTTGTACGAAGCGGCGGTCTACGGCTGCTACCGGTTGTTCAATGTGATCAACAGCCCGTTTGAATGGGCATTCACGCATCAAATGCTGCCGAGCATCTTGTTTAATCTGCTGCTGGCCCTGCTCATTTACGTGCCTGTCCGCAAATTGTTCGAGAAAATCGGAAACCTGTAAAGACGCAATTATGGGCGAAATGCTGGGGGTGGGGATTCGCATATGCCTGCAACGAAGCAGCATGTGACGATAAAAGGAGTCAAAGACGGACTCGTTTTCATTCTTGACGATGCTTGCGATTTCGCACAGCTCATCGATGAACTGCAGCATAAGCTTCGGGAGACGCATCATCAAATATTGACGGGTCCGATCGTCGACGTTCACATTAAACTCGGAAACCGGATTGTCAGTGAAGCGCAAAAAATGCAAATACGCGAAGTGTTCAGCGAACGGGGAAATCTGCTGATCCAATCGATCGAATCGCTGAATGGCGGCGAGCGGTGGATGAACGCGGCGAATCATATGAAGGTCATCCGGGGCGTCATCCGCTCAGGGCAAATATCCGCCCACGAAGGCAGCGTGCTGCTACTTGGCGATGTCAATCCGGGCGGGACGATCGCCTCGTCCGGCGATATTGTTATTATGGGGGCGCTGCGCGGCACCGCACACGCCGGCATGTACGGAAATGAGAAAGCGATTATTGCCGCATCGTATATGAAGCCGACACAGCTGCGCATCGCTACGGTCATCAGCAGACCGCCGGACGAATGGGGCTTTCACGAAACGTATATGGAATTCGCTTATTTGCGCAATGGCGTTATGGAAATCGATAAAATTCATCAGCTTCACCGGATTCGACCCGAAGCGAGGGGAATATAAAGGAGAGTGAAACAGATGGGAGAGGCAATCGTCATCACTTCCGGTAAAGGGGGCGTCGGCAAGACGACGACTTCCGCCAACATCGGCACGGCACTGGCATTATTGGGAAAGAAGGTGTGCATGGTCGATACGGATATCGGCCTGCGCAATCTCGACGTCGTCATGGGGCTGGAAAACCGGATTATATACGATCTGGTCGACGTCATTGACGGGCGCTGCCGATTGGCGCAGGCGCTCATCAAAGACAAGCGGTTCGATGAACTGCACCTATTGCCCGCGGCGCAAACGAAAGACAAGCATGCGGTTTCCCCGGAAAGCGTCCGGAACGTTGTGCTCGAATTGAAAAAAGACTTTGACTATGTCATTATCGACTGCCCGGCCGGCATCGAGCAGGGATTTAAAAACGCCGTCGCCGGGGCGGATCACGCGATCGTGGTCACAACGCCGGAGAACGCCGCCGTGCGGGATGCCGACCGCATCATCGGCCTGTTGGAAGCGGAGAACATTCGCGGACCGAAGCTCATCATCAACCGAATCCGCGCCAATATGATGAAAAACGGCGACATGCTCGGAATCGACGATATATGCTCCGTTCTTGCCATCGATTTGCTCGGAATTGTGCCGGACGACGAATATGTGATCAAATCGGCCAATTCGGGAGAACCGACCGTCATGAATCCGGACTCGCGCGCGTCCATTGCGTACAGGAACATCGCCCGCAGAATCCTGGGGGATACCGTGCCGCTTATGCCGCTGGAAACGAAGAAAGGCGTGTTTACCAAAATGAAGAAGTTTTTCGGAATGGGATGATAGGCTTTGCTGTACAAATTCAAAAAGCTGGATTGGCCGGTTGTCTTCATTCTGATCCTGTTCATGATTGTCAGCACGATTGTCGTGCGCAGCGCGACGTATCAAAACGAGCTGTACCATAATTATGACGTCAGAAATGTAATTAACTATGCTCTGGGCTTCCTGATCCTGTTCGGTGCGGTCGTGATCGACTACCGGATCATACTGAAAGGATCTTTGTATATTTACCTGTTCGGCGTCGCTCTGCTCGTGGCCGTATATTTTTACGGCAAAGAGTTGAACAGCGCCAAAGGCTGGTTCAGCCTGCCTCTCGGCTTGAACTTTCAGCCCGCCGAGCTGATGAAGCTCATTCTCATTATTACGGTTTCCCAGTATTTGTCCAAACGGGACGGCGAACCGCTGCAGTTCGTCAGGGATATTGTCCCGATCGGGTTCATCGTCTTCATTCCGTTCGCGCTTGTGTTAATTCAGCCCGATCTCGGCAATGCCGTCATTTATCTGGTCATCCTGATCGGCATGCTCTGGATCGGGAATGTCAAATATTCGCACGTCCTGATCGGCATAGCGGCCGCAGCCGCATTCATAGCCCTCTTTTTATACACGTATCACATGTTTCACGCCCCGCTGCAGCAGTTTCTGGGAAAGCACGGGATGAGCCATTGGGTCGATCGCATCGACACGTTCCTCGATCCGAGCGCGGCCGATCCCGATAAAATCTACCAGCTGAACAATTCGCTGCGGGCCATTGGTTCCGGCGCCCTGTTCGGAGAAGGATATCTCAAAGGGCAGTCGGCGCATAACGGGTTCATTCCTTATGCGTATTCCGATTCCATTTTTGTCGTTGTCGCCGAAGAATTCGGGTTTATCGGATCGTCGGTGGTGCTTCTGCTTTATTTTTTGCTCATTTACCGGATGATCCTCATTTCCATCCAATGCTACGATCAGCGGGGGGCCTACGCCATCGTCGGCATCGTTTCGATGTTCGTGTTTCAAATATTCCAGAATATCGGGATGCTGACCGGAATTATGCCGATTACCGGAATTACGCTTCCGTTCGTCAGTTACGGAGGCACCTCGCTCTTGATCAATATGATGTCCATCGGCTTTGTCATGAGCATACGGGTGCATCAGGAAAAATACAAAATGTCGTGAGATTCAAGCGCCGAAAGGCGCCTTTTCTTTTTCCGCCGATTCATAATCCGCCGCGGCTTGTCATACAAATGTACTGAACAAGCCTGCTAGAGCTGGGCAGACACGGTTTTTTATCGGGAGGAGAGACGCATGAAACACCATTCGAACGCTCGTCCGAACGGCAAGGAAGGACAGCGGCGGGCCGCCGATGAACGGTCCCTGGTCTCCGGCGCATCCGTTCCTAGAGCGAAGGATACCATCCGCCGCATGCCTTACAGCGATCGATACGATTATGACGGCAGGCTGGACGATCCGGAATACGTCTGGAAAAAGCAAAGGGAATGGGAACGCCTGTCCGGCGGCAGCGATGAGGAACGGTCCTGGATGTCTCCCCCTTCGCCGGGCCTTGTCCGAGCGAAGCTCATTGTGTCCGCTCTCTTGTTCGCGCTCGTCTGGGGAATGTTCCGGCTGGACGATCCATGGGCGCTGAAAGGCCAACAATACGTGCGGGAAGCGCTGAACAAAGACTACGATTTTTCGCAAGCCGCGGCCTGGTATGAAAAAACGTTTCAAGGCGCGCCTTCTTTTATTCCGACGTTCGGAGACAAAAAAGAAAAACGGGACGCGCAGGAAGCGGCTTTATTATCGAAAAATTTTTATACGCCGGTTCAAGGCAGCATCTCCATGCCGTTCGCTTCAACGCAAAAAGGAATTTTGGTAAAAACGCAGGCCGGAGCGCCCGTTTCCGCTCTCGATACGGGAATTGTCGTCTTTGTCGGGGAAACGGAACAGAACGGTTTGACGGTCGTCATCCAGCACGCAAACGGTTTTCAATCGGTCTACGGAAAGCTTGCCGAAACCCGTTTTCAAAAAAACGATTGGGTGAAGGGGGGAGAGCAAATCGGCAAAGTATCGGGCGAAACGGAAACGCAAAACGGTTCTTTGTATTTTGCCGTCACGAGAAACAATACATACATCGACCCTGCGGAAGTGATTTCCTTTGATTAAATGGCGCGGAACGACGTACCGGTTTCATCCGCTGTTCGTCATCATGATGTGCTTCTCAATCGCGACCGGATATTTTCTCGAGCTGATTACGCTTTTCGGCATCGTTTTCGTGCACGAGATGGGACATGTGGCGGCGGCGAAAGGATTGGGCTGGTCGGTAAAGGAAGTGCAGCTGCTTCCATTCGGGGGAGTCGCTGTCGTGGATGAGCCGGGCAGCATTCCGGCGCGGGAAGAAATCATCGTGGCGCTGGCCGGTCCGCTGCAGAACGCTGTCATGGCTGGCGCCGCTTCCGTTCTTCACCGGTTCGGCGTCTGGGATGACGGATGGGGCCAATACTTCATCCAGGCCAACGTATTAATCGGCCTGTTTAATTTGCTGCCGATTTTGCCGCTGGACGGCGGAAGAGTGATGCAGGCGCTGCTCAGCTATGCGCTGTCTTTCCACCGATCGCTCATGTGCTGCGTGTGGATCAGCCTTCTGCTCAGCTTGTTTGTCGTTTTCCTGTCGCTGATCCATATGAACGATGCCGGAATCCAGCTGAATTTGCTGATCATCGGCCTGTTTCTCTTCTACTCGAATTGGCACGGCTACCGGAACATCCCGTTTTCCCATTTGCGTTTTTTGATGAACCGCGGCGCGAGAACCGGGAAAATGATCGAAAAAGGCGCGCTCGCCCAGCCCATAGTTGTGTATAAAAACCGGAGCGTAGCGCAAATCGTCCGTTTGTTTATGCGGGAACGGTATCATTTGATCTACGTGTTGAACGAAAAAGGGGCGATACAAGCCGTACTGCCGGAACAGCGGATCATCGCCACCTATTTTATCGACAACAAGCCGGGCGCCGCCGTTTCCGAGCTGATTGGGTAAACTCCTCCCCAAGCGGAACCTTTCATCTTCCGCGGGGACGCCTGTTTTTTTCCTGCCAATTGCTGACGGTTGCCGCTTACTTTATCTGGTATGGTACAATAGAAGGAAGAAGATCGACAGAGGTGCGTGGTCATGAAACAAATCGTCGTTCATTGTGAACAGGGCTTGACGAAGGCGGCGTTGCTCGAAGACGGGCAGCTGACGGAATTTTATATGGAACGGCCGGCCTCGAAGCAGCTTGTGGGCAGCATTTACAAAGGGACTGTCGTCAATGTGCTGCCCGGAATGCAGGCCGCTTTTGTCGACATCGGTCTGGAGAAAAACGCGTTTCTATTTATTGACGATTTGCTTCCCGCACATTTGGACAAGCAGCCTGCGATCAAACCGTCCATCGCTGAACTGGTCGAGGAAAAGCAGACGCTGCTGGTGCAGATCGTCAAAGAGCCGATTGGCACAAAGGGCGCGCGGGTCACGACCCATTTTTCCATTCCGGGCAGGTGGCTCGTTTATATGCCTGAGGCCGACTATGTCGCCGTATCCCGCAAGATCGAATCGGAAGCGGAAAAAAAACGGCTGAAGCAGCTGGCGGACGAGCTGCGCGCTCCCGGCGAGGGGCTCATTTTGCGCACGGTCGCCGAAGGGGAATCGAGAGAGGCACTGGAACACGATTTGCATGTTTTGCGCAAACGCTGGGACAATATTAAAAAAAAGGCCGAAACGCGGAACGCGCCTGCGGAAATTTACCGCGACCTGGATATGATGCCGCGGCTCGTCCGCGATATTTTTACGGACGATGTCGATGAAATCATTATCGACGAACGTTCCAAAGGGGACGAAATCATGCGTGAAGTGCGGGAAGTGTCCCCGAAACTGGCGGAACGGGTGAAAATTTATGATGCGCGTGCGCCGCTGTTTGAAAAATACGGAATCGAAGAGCAGCTGGATAAGGCGTTTCGCCCGAAAATTTGGCTGGACAGCGGGGGCCATGTCATTATCGACCAGACCGAAGCGCTGACCGTCATCGATGTCAACACGGGCAAATTTACCGGATCGGTCGATCTCGAACAGACCGTCTTTGAAACGAATATGGAAGCGGCGGAAAAGATTGCGCGGCTCTTGAGGCTGCGGGATATCGGCGGCATCATCATCGTCGATTTTATCGACATGGAACGGGAAGAACACCGTCACACGATCGTGAAGCGGCTGGAAGAACTGCTGAAGCAGGATCGCACGAAAGCGCTCGTCATCGGGTGGACGAAGCTCGGACTGCTGGAGATTACCCGCAAGAAAGTGAAAGAAAATATGGACAGTCTCTTCTTCGAACCGTGCCCGTATTGCGGCGGAAAAGGGAAAGCCTATTTTCGTAAAGGCTGCCATAAATATTGATTTGCTTTATATTTGGCGATGTGCTATTATTTCATATGGTATTGAGTATGTGACCTGAGTGATTGCTCTGCCACATGCTGTAACCGCACGGACCGGGTTGCAAGAACGGGACACCGTCACCTAGAGTCGGGCGAGTCTGAGACATGAGGAGGTGCAGCAATGTACGCAATTATTGAAACTGGCGGCAAACAGTACAAAGTTCAGGAAGGCGACGTTCTCTACGTTGAGAAGTTGAATGCCGGCGAAGGAGAAAGCGTGACGTTCGATCGCGTCCTGGCCGTTTCCAAGAATGACGGCTTGGTAACCGGAACGCCCGTCGTTTCCGGAGCTGTCGTTACCGCGAAAGTGGAGAAGCACGGCAAAGGGCGGAAGATCATCGTCTACAAATACAAGCCGAAGAAAAACTACCGCCGCAAGCAAGGCCATCGCCAGCCGTACACGAAAATTGTCATCGAAAAAATTCAGGCGTAAGAGGTTGCGGACATGATTCGGGTCCATCTGGAGCGAACCGCAGCGGATCGCTCGATTCGCAGTTTTCGTGTGGAAGGGCATGCCTTCTACGCCGAGCCGGGCAAGGACATCGTTTGTGCGGGAGTTTCCGCCGTCACCGTCGGCACGGTGAATGCCGTCGAAGCGCTGCTCGGGATTGAGTTGAAAAGCGCGATGAACAAGGGGTTGCTTCAGGTTGATGTTCCGGCTATACCGGAAGAAGGGAAGCGCGCTGACGTTCAACTGTTGCTTGAGTCGATGGTAGTTATGCTGGAATCCGTAAAACAATCGTACGGTGAGTATATAACGATAAATGAAAAATTCGTATAAAGGAGGTCGACACACATGTTGAAGCTGGATCTTCAGTTGTTCGCTTCGAAAAAAGGGGTAGGTTCCACGAAAAACGGACGCGACAGCATCGCGAAACGTCTTGGCGTGAAGCGTGCGGACGGCCAGTTGGTTACGGCGGGCAGCATCTTGGTACGCCAGCGCGGAACGAAAATTCACCCTGGCAATAACGTCGGAATCGGTTCGGATGACACTCTTTTTGCGAAAGTGGAAGGTGTCGTGAAATTCGAGCGTTGGGGACGCGATCGCAAAAAAGTGAGCGTCTACCCGGTGACAACCGCTCCGGTAGCGGCAACGGTGGAAGGTTAATCGTCATTTCGTGATTTGCCCTGGCGACGCGATCGCCGGGGTTTTATTTTTTGGCCCGCATGAGATATACTGTTTGAAGGAACGGAATGGAATTTGTGGGAACGGAGAGATCGGATGCTGAACCGGAAACGCGCACAAGCTTATTGCGGCGCGGCGTTGGCGGTCTGTTTGCCGGCCATCGTTTGGTTTCGCCACAGCTTGCTGTCGACCCTTATATTGGTATGCCTTGTCGCCGTGCTGGTGATTCTTTTCGTCAGAGCCGATCGCATCATACATAGCGGCAAATGGAAAGAAAGCCTCGACGAAAGCCGCAGCGAATTGATCCGGACATTGAATCGCCACCGGCACGACTGGATGAACGACGTTCAAGTCTTGTTCGGATACGCGAAATTGCAGAAATATGATAAAATGCTGGAGCATGTGGAAAAGATAAAAGAAAAAATGGCGCGCGAGAGCTCGATGTCCAAACTGGGCGTTCCTTCCTTCATCTATTTTTTGCTGACGTTTCGCAACAAGAACGATGCGTTCATTCTTGATTTCAGGAACGACCGGGGGTTGAACCTGTCGGCGCTTCCCGTGGACGGAGAACAAATCACGGAGCTGGTGCGGAATATCGTTTCCGTCTTTCAGACGCACGCGCTGCCTTCATTCGGGGAGCCGAACCGTCTTGTATTGAGCCTGCACGCGGAGGAAAACGGGTTGATGATTCGCTTTGATTACAGCGGTCCCTACAGGGACGAATTGGAAAACGCGGTGGCTCAGGCGCTCTCCGAACCGGCGCGGCCGATTGCCGGAAATTATGATTTTGCAAAAGAGCAGGCGGCGGTGAACGTTCGCGTGCCGTTTGCCGTGTAACGAGGTGCACATATGTTTGTAGATAAAGCGAAAGTGTTTGTCAAAGGCGGCGACGGAGGCGACGGCATCGTCGCCTTCCGCCGCGAGAAATACGTTCCTGAGGGCGGACCCGCCGGAGGCGACGGCGGAAAAGGAGGCGACGTCGTGTTTCGCGTTGACGAAGGACTGCGCACGCTGATGGATTTCCGCTATCAGAAGCATTTCAAGGCGGCCCGCGGGGAAAAAGGGCGGAACAAAAGCCAGAACGGGGCCAATGCCGAAGATTTGGTCGTGCGCATTCCTCCGGGTACGGTGATCATCGATGACGATACGAAAGAGGTCATCGCCGATATGACGAGGCACGGCCAGGAAGTGATCGTAGCCCGCGGCGGCCGGGGCGGCCGCGGCAATATCCGTTTCGCCTCCCCGTCGAATCCGGCGCCGGAAATCGCCGAGAACGGAGAAGAGGGCGAAGAGCGCTGGATTGTGCTGGAACTGAAGGTGATGGCGGATGTCGGTCTCGTCGGTTTTCCGAGCGTCGGCAAGTCAACGCTGCTTTCCGTCGTATCGGCGGCAAGACCGAAAATCGGCGCCTATCATTTCACGACATTAACCCCGAACCTTGGCGTTGTCGATGTCGGCGACGGCCGGAGCTTCGTAATGGCCGATTTGCCGGGGCTGATTGAAGGGGCGCACGAGGGCGTCGGGCTGGGACACGAGTTTTTGCGCCACGTGGAGCGGACCCGCGTTATCCTGCATGTTGTCGATATGTCGGCCTCGGAAGGCCGCGACCCTTTTGACGATTGGGTGAAAATCAACGAGGAACTCCGGTTGTACAACGCCAAACTGGCGGAACGCCCGCAAATCGTCGTCGCCAATAAGATGGACGTTCCCGGGGCAGAGGAACATCTGCGGCAATTCCGGCAAAAGCTGGCGGAGCAGTTTGGCGGGCGGGAAATTTTCCCCGTGTCGGCGGTTTCCGGGCAAGGCATACAGCAGCTGCTGTACAGAACGGCGGATTTGCTGGACAGCATTCCCGACACGCATGTCCTGGAAGAAGCGGCGGAGACCTCCGAGCGGAAAATATTCCGTTACGAGAAGCGGCGGAATGACAATGAGTTCACGATTCGCCGCGAAAACGACGTGTTCATTATCGAAAGCCCGGGCATCGAAAAGCTGGCGAAGCGGACGAATTTCGGATCATACGACGCGGTCCTGCGCTTTGCGAGAATACTGCGCAAGATGGGCGTCGACGACGCGCTGCGCAAAAGAGGGGCGAAGGACGGGCATATGATCCGCGTCGGCGATTATGAATTCGAATTTGTCGAACAAGAGTAGCGGGAATGTTCGCACTTCGCCTCGCGCGACTCCCAGGGCGCTGTTCGCCACATGGTGGCGGTCAATCACCGAACGGCAATTTTCTCTCTGGATACGAAAGGGGTGCCCTATGACTCATGGAGCTTCCGTGATATTTGCAAACTGCGGTCGACGGCGAACTCGCGTCGCTGAACACCAAAAAGCTTGCCGTCTCGGCTGCCGAGCTTTCCAAGCGCTATCGCGCGGGCTCGTTCAGTAACGGAGAGACGTTTTTGCGTTCGCCGGAGGACATTGCCGCTTATGCTGCATTCCGGCTCCCTGCAACTTTTGCTGCGGTGGTTTCGGCCCTCCGTCAAGTACAGGACCGGCTTCCGGACTGGAGTCCGCAGACGGTGGCGGACGTGGGAGCCGGTCCGGGCACGGCCATGTGGGCCGCTGCCGCTGTATGGCCGGGTGAATTGAAGCGCATCACGCTCTTGGAGCGCGAGGAAGGGATGATTGCCCTCGGCCGGCGGCTTGCCCAATATTCTCCTCTGAAGCCGGTTCAGGATGCAAAGTGGCACAAGGTTGACATTGCAGCATCGTGGGAAATGTCTCCGCATGACCTGGTCATTGCGTCCTACGTGCTTGGGGAACTGCCTCAAGACGTCCGCATGGCGTTTATCCGCAAGCTGTGGGAGGCGACAAGCGGCACCCTGGTCATCATCGAGCCCGGGACGCCGGCCGGATATTCGCGCATAAGGCAAGCCCGTGACCTGCTGCTGGCCGAGGGAGGGGCCAGGACGATAGCGCCTTGCCCTCACGACGGGCCTTGCCCCATGGCCGATCGGGATTGGTGCCATTTTGCCCAGCGTATCGCACGCTCCCGCCTGCACCGGCAAGTCAAGGCCGGAGAGCTGTCTTACGAAGACGAGAAGTTCTCCTTTGTGAGCATGTCCCGCAGCAGCGGGGCGGTTATTCAAGGGAGAGTCGTCCGTCATCCTCAAGTCCGCCCGGGGCATATCCGCCTCGAGCTCTGCACGCCCGACGGGTTGACGAGCGCCGTTGTAACGCGCAAGAATCGGGAGCTGTACCGGAAGACCCGCGATTTGCGCTGGGGGTCGGCCGTGCCATGGATGAATGGCGGCGGGACGCAGAACGGCAGCGACAGAGATTGATTCCCATATGATGCGAGGAGCAGCCGATGGCTGCTCCTTTCATTTTGCCTATTGCTCGAATCCGGGGATCTGCGATATAATGTCCACTATAGAGAAACAAAAGTATTCGCAGAGAGGACGAACGATAGCGTGACGGAACGTAAAACGGCGCCGAACGGCTCAAAGGAGAACGGCATGGAACGCTATTATTTGGTTCGCGAAGACATTTTGCCGGAAGCGGTGCTGAAAACGGTGCAAGCCAAGGAATTGCTGTCCCGCGGCGAAGTGAAAACGATCCACGAAGCGGTCGAACAGATCGGTCTGAGCCGCAGCGCGTTTTATAAATATAAAGACGGCATTTATCCGCTGAACAAGCTGGATAAAGAACGGATTGCCACCGTTTCGATGGATCTCGAGCACCGTTCCGGCATCTTGTCGAAGGTGCTCGCGCTCATCGCCGGATTTGACGGCAACGTGCTGACCATCCACCAGACGATTCCGCTGCAGGGAATGGCGAATGTGGTCATTTCGGTAGACACGTCGATGATGGGCGATAACATGTCGCTGCTCATCGATGCGCTGCGCGACCAGGAGGGAGTCCGGCGGGTTTTCGTCATCGGACAAGGCTGACTGCGTATGCTGCGGGCACCGGTTCAATACAATAAGAGGAGCCCGGGGCGCATTATTTTTGCCTTGCTTCCCGATTTTTGCTTACAGAGACAGAGATATTTCAGGAGGAGAGTGAGTGAATGAAACCTGTTAAAATTGGATTGTTCGGCCTCGGCACGGTCGGTACCGGCGTCGTGCGCATCGTCGAAGGACATCAGGAAGATTTGCAAAGGCAGACCGGCTCGCCGATCGTGATTGAACGCATTCTGGTGCAGAATTCCGGCAAAACGAGAAGCGTCAGCGTCGACGCCGATAAACTGACGGAGAACGCGTCGGACATCATCGACAATCCGGACATCGATGTCGTCGTGGAAGTGATGGGCGGCATCGATCTGCCGCGCAAATATATATTGGAATGTTTGGAAAAAGGGAAGCACGTCGTAACGGCCAACAAAGATCTGATGGCGCTGCACGGCGCGGAAATATTGGCGAAGGCCGCCGAAAAAGGCTGCGACGTCTTTTATGAAGCAAGCGTGGCGGGCGGTATCCCGATTATCCGCACGTTGACCGAAGGGTTTTCCTCCGATCGGATTACGAAAATTATGGGCATCGTCAACGGAACGACGAACTATATTTTAACGAAAATGAGTCAGGAAGGCGCAGCGTACGAAGAAGTGCTCAAGGAAGCGCAGCGGCTCGGTTACGCGGAAGCGGACCCCACTTCGGACGTCGAAGGATTGGATGCGGCGCGCAAAATGGCGATATTGGCGACGCTCGGCTTCCATGCGAACGTGTCTCTCGACGATGTCGAAGTGAAAGGCATCTCGGACGTTTCGAAGGAGGATATCCTGTACGGCAAACGGCTCGGTTACGAGGTGAAGCTGCTTGGAATCGCCGAACGCCAGGACGATTTCATCAGCGTCAGCGTGCGGCCGACGATGGTGAAGCAGTCGCATCCGCTTGCTTCCGTGGGCGGCGTGTACAACGCGGTGTACGTTTACGGGGAAGCGGTGGGCGAAACGATGTTTTACGGACCGGGAGCGGGCGAACTGCCTACCGCGACATCGGTCGTCGCCGATCTTGTCGCCGTGGTGAAAAACTTGAAGCTCGGCATCAACGGGCGCAACGTGTTTGTCCCTTATAAAGAAAAGAAACTGAAAAGCGACGAACAAATCGCTTTCAAATATTTTATTTTGCTTCATGTCGAAGATAAAGCGGGGGTGCTCGCGCAAATCACGCAAGTGTTCGCCGAACACGAAGTGAGCCTCGAATCGGTGCTACAGCAGCCGAACAGCAGCAATCCGAAGGCGGAAATCATCATCATTACGCACGACGCCAGCAAAGCGAGCATGAATAAAGTGTTGAGAGACTTCGCCACTCTGGAGGTCATCCATAAAATCAAGAGCGTCTATCGCGTCGAAGGCTAACATTACGCTAAAGGAGTCAAGCCATGAAATATGAAGGTTTGTTGAAAACGTACAGAGAGTATTTGCCGATTAACAGCGGCACGCCGCTGATTACGCTGCAGGAAGGAAATACGCCGCTTATCCGCGCGGAAAGGCTGTCGGAGCATCTGAATCTGGACATTTACTTCAAGTTCGAAGGGTTGAACCCGACGGGTTCGTTCAAAGACCGCGGCATGGTGATGGCCGTGGCGAAGGCGATGGAGGAGGGGAGCCGCACGATTATGTGCGCTTCGACGGGTAACACGTCGGCGGCGGCGGCCGCCTATGCCGCGCGGGGCGGTTTGAACTGCATCGTGCTCATTCCGAACAACAACATCGCTTTGGGCAAGCTGGCGCAGGCGATCATTTACGGGGCGAAAGTCATCGCGATCGAGGGCAATTTCGACCGCGCGCTGGAAATCGTTCGGGAAATTACGGCGAAGCATCCGATTACGCTCGTCAACAGCGTCAATCCTTACCGGATCGAAGGCCAGAAAACGGCCGCGTTCGAAGTTTGCGACCAGCTCGGAAAAGCGCCGGATTATTTGGCCATTCCCGTAGGAAATGCCGGCAACATTACGGCCTATTGGAAAGGATTCAAAGAATATCACGCCAAAGGCAAGGTGTCGGCGCTGCCAAAGATGATCGGTTTTGAAGCCGAAGGAGCGATGGCGATCGTCAAAGGGGAACCGATTCCACATCCGGAAACGATTGCGACGGCCATCCGCATCGGCAATCCGGCAAGCTGGCAAGGCGCGGTCAATGCCGCGAACGAATCCGGCGGACAGATAGGGTTTGTGACGGACGACGAAATCGTACATGCATACCGGACGATTGCGTCCAAGGAAGGAGTGTTCGCCGAACCGGCTTCCGCCGCATCGATCGCCGGGGTGATGAAGCTGAAAAAAGAAGGATATTTTTCCGGCGGAGAGTCGGTCGTCTGCGTATTGACCGGACACGGCCTGAAGGATCCCAACATTGCCATCCAAAGCGTCAGCGCTGAACCGCTTGTCGTAGAAGATTCGGAGCAGGCTGTCATGAACGCGATCGGCAAACTGGAAGAGCAGGCTGCCGTGATCGGCCCGGTGCGCTGAGTGTAGGGTGAGCGGAGAATGAACAGTCGTAAAGTTCGCGTGAAAGTTCCCGCCAGTACGGCGAATCTGGGTCCGGGATTCGACACGTTGGGGATGGCTTTGAATTTGTATACCTGGATCGAGATGGGATTTTCCCGGGAAACCTCGATTCGTCTTTACGGGGAACAGTTGAAGGGGGTTCCCGCGGATAAATCCAATCTCATCTTCAAAACGGCGCAGCATGTTTTTGCCGAATCGGGAGTTCACCACCCCGAATTGGAAATTTCGATGTACAGCGACATTCCGCTCACGCGGGGACTGGGCAGCAGCGCATCCGCCATCATCGGGGCGCTGAAGGCGGCCAACGCTTTAATCGGCAGCCCGTTGTCCGACGATGAGCTGTTTCAGATGGCGACCGGAATGGAAGATCACCCCGACAATGTCGGAGCGTCTATGTTCGGCGGAATCGTCGTCGCCGCCTGGGACGGCTCCCGCGCGGAGCATATCCGCATCGAGCCGCATGAACGGCTGGAAATCCTCGTCGCCATACCGGAATTTCCCTTGTCCACCGAAAAAGCGCGCAGCTTGCTGCCAAAGCAGGTGCCGATGAAAGACGCCGTGTTTAACGTAAGCCGGTCTTCACTGCTCGTAGCGGCATTGTGCACGGGAAATCTCGCAATGATGAGGCATGCGATGAAAGACGCCCTTCACCAGCCATACCGAAGCTCATTAGTGCCGGGCATGGGCAAAATATTGCAGGAGGCGGACAAGCACGGGGCGCTTGGCGTCGCTTTAAGCGGGGCGGGTCCGACGCTGCTTGCTTTCGTCGACGGGCAAAGCAAGCATAAATCCGGGCTCGAGCGGTTTTTGCTCGATACGCTGCGGGAGGAGAATATCGACGCGCGGACGATGTGGCTCAAGCCGAGCCTTCACGGCGTTGAACTGCTGACGGAATGGGACGAAAACAGCACTTTTATCGATAATATCAAGGGAAACGTGAAAGCCTGATTTTCGGCGACATCTTTGGGTTGGGGATGGATTCTCCGGCCCTTTTGTTTTGGATTCGTGTAATATCAATATAGACGTGCTTCGTTGCCTCTTACTGGAAATGGAATTCATTAGGTTAACCCGGGTAAGGGGTTATCATGCACTATTATATTTGTTACAAAAGGCGCAGACTTATGGGGCCGATGGCGAGAGAGGAAGCGATTAAAGAGCTGTTTGCTCTCAGCGGAGCGTTTCAAGATTTATATATCCAGATCGTCGACGAAAAGACGGGGAAAGTAAAAGGCGAGATCAAACCCGGGAGAAGAAGGAAATGACGCGCTTTCCCGCATGAAAACCGGGGAGCGTCCGGGTATGGATGACAAGTCCTTGCTTTTTTTATTTTCCGGTGGTAATATTCTAACAGCAATATCGGTTCGTTTTGATAGACACCAACATCATATGACAATGATGCGGAAAACTGTCGAAAAACAAAGGAGCTTTTCGAGCATGAAGCGTGTCGCACTTTTGCCGGAAGGGTCGGTTTCGGATGAGTCCGCCCGCTATTTTTTTGCCGGACAGCCGTGCCAATTCGTTTACTATCAATTGATATCCGACGTGTTTATGGCGACCGCGTCGGGAGAAACGGACCTGAGCGTCATACCGATAGAAAATACGATAGACGGCTCGGTCAGCCTGCACGTCGATTTTCTGGTGCATGAAGTCGATCTGCCGATACAGGCGGAATGGGTTTATCCGTCCGTACAAAACTTGATCGGCCGGCGCACCGAAAGCACCGATTTGACGCACATCCGGAAAATCGTCTCGCATCCGGTTGCCATTGCGCAGTGCCGCAATTTTTTGCGGGAGCGCCTGCCGCACGCACAGCTGGAACCGGTAAGCAGCACAGCGGAAGGAGTAAGAATGGTCAGAGATCATCCGGACGAACCGTGGGCGGCGATTGGAACGGCGCTGGCGGCGAAAATGTACGGGCTGGATCGGCTGGCCGACAATATAACCGATCATCAGAACAATTACACCCGCTTTATTCTGGTCGGACCGGAACCGCCCGCGTTAAAGCCGTCGAAGCTGATGAAGACGAGCATTCTCGTGACGCTTCCGGAAGATTACCCCGGGGCGCTGCATCAAGTGCTTTCCGCTTTTGCATGGCGAAGAATCAACTTGTCGAAAATCGAGTCGCGTCCGACGAAAAAGAAGCTGGGCAGTTATTATTTTTTCATAGACATAGAGGCATCGCTGCAATCGGTGCTGCTTACGGCCGCCATTGCGGAAATTGAGGCGATTGGCAGTCAAGTGCGCATTTTGGGCTCATACCCGAGTTATTCATTTGAATCAGCAAATTCGGAGGTGCAGTAGTCATCATGGAACAATGGATCTACTTAAACGGGCAATTTGTGAGTAAAGAAAACGCCAAAGTATCCGTCTACGATCACGGCTTTTTATACGGGGACGGCATTTTCGAAGGAATCCGCATCTACAACGGCAACATTTTTAAATGCAAAGAACATTTGGACCGGCTGTACGATTCGGCAAAATCGATTATGCTCGACATTCCGCTGACGTATGACGAAATGCAGCAGGCGCTCGTGGAGTCCGTCAGGAAAAATGAACTGAGAGACGGGTATATCCGCCTCGTCGTTTCCCGCGGAGACGGCAATCTTGGGCTGGATCCGCGCCGCTGTCCGAAGGCGAACGTCATCATTATCGTGGAGCAGCTGTCGATTTATCCGGAGGAAGCTTACGTGAACGGGCTGAAAATCGTTTCCGTGTCGACACGCCGCAACATTCCCGACGCGCTGAACCCGAAAATCAAATCGTTAAACTATTTGAACAACATTCTTGTCAAAATTCAGGCGAATCTCGCCGGCGTCGGCGAAGCGCTGATGCTCAATGCCCAGGGGTATGTGGCGGAAGGCTCGGGCGACAATATTTTCATCGTCAAGAACGGGGTTCTCATTACGCCGCCTAGCTATGTCGGCGCGCTAGAGGGCATCACCCGCGCCGCGATTATCGAAATTTGCCGTAAAATCGGCTATACGGTGAAGGAGGAACCTTTTACGCTGCACGACGTATATACGGCGGACGAAGCGTTCCTGACGGGTACGGCGGCAGAGGTCATTGCCGTGCGCGAAGTCGACGGCCGGATTATCGGCGAGGGCAAGGCCGGTCCGATTACGACGCGACTGCTGCAGGAATTCCGCAGCATCGTTGACAAAGACGGCGTCAAAGTATACGAATAAGCGGCGATACAGTGTAAGGCCGGGGCAGGCCGGGAATAGCCGGGAAAATCTTTTCCGGCCTTTTCTTTTTTTGACAATTTAACAGTGGTGGAGGCAGATACCCTCTCCCCTCCTAAACACAGATAACGACGTAGGATTTTTCTCAACATCCTCGGCTTTGATAGAAGCTTTTCTTACGCGAGAATTTGTATTTTCGCTAAAGTGACGTGAGGAAGCGAAGGAGTACAACGATTCCAATCGGAGGCAGTCGCCTCTCCTGGCGCACGTGGCGGCGCTGGTTTCACGGCGGGTAAGCGGCGAGTGACCGGTGGGTGACCCCAACCCAGCTCGCAGCTCGCCACATGGTGGAGGTCTACCACCTGTATCGTGTAAGAGGACAACAACATATATCGATAACGGTCCGCGTACTGCGCGGATTTTTGGTTTTAACGATATATGTTCTTGTCTTTTGCTCATGACAAGAACATATATCGTTAGCCGAATTGGACAAGAACTTATATCGTTAACCGAAGAGTTTAAATTGACAATGATGGCATGAATAAAAAATATATTTGCAAAATGCAAATAAATATTGTATAACGATAATATGGAGGTGAATGCGATGGAAGATGTACGCCATGTACTCCAATTGATTACTCGACGTTTTGGTTTCTTGAACAAAAATTGTTGCTCGGTTGGCGGAGTGGACGTCTCCTTAATTCAGAGCCACATTCTTTATGAGATTGATCGACAGCATCATCCGTCTATGCATCAAATTGCGGAAACATTAGGAATGGACATCACAACATTCAGCCGACAAGTTCAATCGTTGATTCGGAAAAAGCTCGTGAAGAAATCGCCTTCCGATCAAGATCGAAGGGTATATATATTGGAACTGACCACAGAAGGTAAATTTGTTGCGGCAGCGATTGAGCAGCAGGTTCAAGATTACTTGACTCAAATTTTCTCCCATATGAATGAGTTTGAAAAAGAAACCGTCATTCGTTCCTTAAAGTTACTAAATGCGAGTATGGAGAAAACAGGGGTTTGTTGCAGTTAACAACGGGAGAATAATTCCTCCGTTGTTTTGTAATATACTTGTAGTTTGCAAATAAAGTATCTTATACTTGCAATTTGCAAGTAAAGTCAAGGGAGGATTTGGTATGGAGAAGGTATGGGATACAATCGTGATCGGAGGTGGTCAAGCTGGTCTTGCCTCAGGGTATCACTTACAGAAGAAAGGGCTGCAGTTTTTAATTTTGGAAGCGAACGAACAAGCGCTCGGATCATGGCCCAATTATTATGACAGTCTTAAATTGTTTTCTCCCGCGCGTTTTTCATCGTTGCCTGGCATGAAGTTCCCAGGGGCAGGCGATCGTTATCCGCTGAGAGATGAAGTCATTTGTTATTTGCAGGAGTACGTCAAACAATATAGATTGCCGGTTATTACACACCAGCGGGTTGAATCTGTTGAGAAAACCGTCGAAACATTCACGATTCGAACAATTTCCGGAGACAAGTATCTGAGCAGAACAGTCATTAATGCGACGGGGGCCTTTCATAATCCATTTATGCCCACGATAAAAGGGCAGGAGGAGTTTCAGGGTAATATCCTCCATTCCTCTGAATACCGTAATCCGGAACGGTTTAGGAATCAAAGGGTGGTGGTTGTCGGGCGTGGAAATTCTGCCGTTCAAATTGCCATCGAATTGGCTGAGGTGAGTAAGACGTCTTTAGCGGTACTGCGGCCCGTCCAGTTAAGGAAACAAAGGGCATGGGGTCAAGATTTGCATTTTTGGATTAGAGTGATTGGTTTAGACACGTTTCCATTCTGGCGATTTGGCAGAAATGCGCCAAGTTCGAGTTCGGTCATTGATTTAGGTCAATACAAAGAGCGTCTAGCGGCAGGCAAGCCGGATCAAAAGCAAATGTTCACTTCTTTTTATACGGATGGCGTGATTTGGCCGGATGGGACAAAAGAGCAGGTAGACACCATCATTTTTGCTACTGGATACCGTCCTAATCTTGCCTTCTTAAGAAATATTGGTGCACTGGACTCTGAAGGGAGGCCTTTACAGTCGGCAGGGATAAGTACGACAGTTCCCGGACTTTATTACGTAGGTCTCGAAGGTCAACGGTCGATTGCTTCCGCAACCTTAAGGGGAGTCGGTCCTGACGCAAAATTTGTGGTGAGAAAATTGATCCGTCATTTGAGATAAACGATGTCTTTGCGTCCTTTTTTGAATGGCCACGTCCTTGTACTTAGGAAGAAACACACATTTGGAGGTTGCGTTGTATGGAAATCGAGGCTTTATGGAGTACATTTCGCGAGCCGCTCAAAACATTTATATTCCGCCGAACCCATCGAGCGCATGAGGTCGAAGATATATTGCAGGATGTTTTTCTGAAAATTTACACCAAGATGGATAGTCTTCGAGACGAACAAAAACTTCGACCGTGGATTTATCAAATCACCAGACATTCCATTATCGATTATTACCGTAAAGATAAACCGATCGTAGAGTTGCCTGTAGAATTACCCGAATCAAATGAACCGGACAATATGAACTTAAACAAGGAGCTTGCCAAATGCTTACGATCGATGATTCGTCAATTGCCGGAGAAATACCGAGAGGCCATCGAATTAACCGAGCTTGAAGGCCTTTCTCAAAAGGACCTGAGCGAAAAATTGGGCATTTCATTTTCAGGTGCCAAATCAAGGGTTCAACGGGGGAGACAAAAATTAAAAGAGATCATTTCTGCTTGTTGTCACCTGGAGTTAGATCGTTACGGGAATATTCTGGACTACAGAGAAAAAAATCCAACCTGCACATGCAATTCCTGTGAAAGAAATTAGAATGTTTTGCGTCTCTTTGAACAATTCATTGTCTTCCTTTACGCAACGAACTTTAATATTACTCTGGAGGTATTAACGATGAGCGATCTTACAAAAGACCAAATCCGACAAAATGTCCGAAGCCGCTATAAGCAAATTGCTCTGCAGGAATCGAATTCGGGGACTTGCTGTTCGACGTCTTCTGCATGTTGTGACTCACCAACCGAGATTTCATCCAAACTGGGATACTCAACGGAAGAGTTGTCCGCTGTTCCCGATGGTTCGAATCTCGGCCTTGGTTGTGGAAATCCGCAGGCTATCGCGGAGTTAAAGCCTGGTGAAGTCGTATTGGACTTGGGAAGCGGCGGCGGTTTCGACTGTTTCTTGGCTTCTCGTCAAGTTGGAGAAACAGGACGGGTCATTGGCGTGGATATGACTCCGGAAATGATCAGCAAAGCCCGTGCAAATGCGTCAAAAGGCGGTTTTTCCAATACAGAGTTTCGGTTAGGGGAAATCGAACACTTGCCGGTAGCCGATCAGTCAGTTGATGTTATCATTTCAAATTGTGTAATCAATTTGTCACCGGATAAGCCGCAGGTGTTTAGGGAAGCATTTCGTGTGCTGAAAGCAGGGGGACGGCTCGCCATATCCGATGTTGTGTTGACGGCAGAGCTGCCGCCTGAAATCAAAAATGACCTGGATGCACTGTACTCCGGTTGCATTTCGGGAGCCTCACCTATTGATGAGTTGAAGATGATCTTGGAACAAAGCGGTTTTATCCAGGTCACGATTGAACCGAAGGACGAGTCGAGAGCATTTATTAAAGATTGGTTGCCCGGAGCTAATATTGAAGACTACATCGCATCCGCGATCATTAAAGGGGTAAAAGCTTAAAGTATATAGGAGCCGGCAGTAATGCGCCGGCTTCATTTTTGTTCAATCGTTCTAAAAAATCTGATCCCACCTGATATCAATTTCGGTGGAGGTATTGACTTTTTTACATATATAAATAACAATATGGTTATATTATTATTACATTGTGAGGTGAACAATCGATTATGGCATTCGAGAAATTAGCCGATACGCTGAAAGCTCTTGCTGATCCGACACGGTTGAAAATCATTTCTTTCTTGCGTACGCGCGATTGTTGCGTCTGTGAACTAGTTCCCATTTTTAATATTTCCCAACCGGCCATTTCCAAGCATTTGAGTCGTCTTAAAACGGCCGAACTGGTCCGCGAGACGCGTAAAGGCCAATGGGTGTTTTATTCGTTGAATGAGAAGAAGTTGGAAGAAACCGGTTTTGCTTTAAGTCATTTGCCCCATTTATCCGAGCAATTAAAGGAATTGGAAAAGCAGGGGCTATTAGTCAGATGCGAGTAAACAAGAGGGGGTAAAGAAATGAGTGAAAAGGCGGGGAAACGATTATCTTTCTTGGATCGTTATTTGACTTTATGGATTTTTGTTGCTATGGCTATCGGAATTGGAACAGGCTCTCTGTTTCCGAATTTCGTTTCGTTCCTGGATCAATTTCAAGCGGGAACGACGTCTATTCCCATTGCGGTCGGTTTGATTCTGATGATGTATTCTCCTCTGGCAAAGGTTCGTTACGAAGAGTTGGGGCGCGTCTTCCGGAACGGAAAAATTTTAGGGCTTTCCCTCGTGCAAAACTGGGTCATCGGACCGATTTTCATGTTCGTCCTTGCGATTGTCTTTTTACAGGGATATCCCGAATACATGGTCGGGCTGATTATGATCGGGTTGGCTCGTTGTATTGCGATGGTCATTGTTTGGAACGATTTGTGTAAAGGAGATACCGAATACGCCGCGGGGCTGGTCGCGTTCAACTCGATTTTCCAAGTGTTGTTTTACTCCGTTTACACTTATATTTTTGTCACAATCTTACCGGGGTGGTTCGGTTTGCAAGGTATGGTTGTCGACATTACGATGTCCGAAGTGGCCAAAAGCGTGTTTATTTATTTAGGCATTCCGTTCCTGGCGGGCATGATCACCCGTTTCACATTCGTGAAAGCAAAGGGACGTTCCTGGTATGAAAAAGTCTTGATTCCGAAAATCAGTCCCATTACATTGATTGCCTTATTATTTACGATTATCGTCATGTTCTCGTTAAAAGGCGACATCATTGTTCAATTGCCACTTGATGTGGTCCGGATCGCGATCCCGCTGTTGATTTACTTTGTGGTGATGTTCTTGATTTCTTTCTATATGGGAAAAAAATCGGGAGCGAATTATCCGGTTACATCGACACTCGCCTTCACGGCTGCAAGCAATAACTTCGAGCTGGCGATTGCCGTAGCCGTTGGGGTTTTCGGTATTCATTCGGGTGCAGCTTTCGCAGCTGTCATTGGTCCCTTGGTGGAAGTGCCGGTCATGATTGCCTTGGTCAACGTAGCCTTGTGGTTTCAGCGGAAGTATTTCCAACCTAAAACAATATCCTGACGGAGAGTCAGGTGAGTTTTTATGGTGCCCCAAAGCATTGCTCTTATAGAAGATGAGCCGTCGCATGCGATCTTGCTCCGTTACAATCGGGAACAACGAGAGTATAGAATCGATTGATTATAAGTGTCCAGTTATGGGGAGAAAACGGTCTTGGATTATGTCAAACGATCAGGCAAAAGGGAATTCTCACTCCGATTTTATTTGTCACAACCAGCATGAAGAAAGAAGATTGCTCGTGTATCGAGAACATTCAGTTTCTTAGAAAACCCTTCTCTCTTCCGGAGTTATTCCGGAAAGTCGAGGATATGGTAAAAATAAACGGAAGCCAATTTCGAACAAACAGGGGAGTGCTCATGTCATGGCAAAAAAAATCGTTTACTTTTTATGTACCGGTAATTCTTGCCGCAGCCAGATGGCAGAAGGATTCGGAAAAAAATATCTCGGTGACAAGTACGAAGTGTACAGCGCAGGTATTGAAGCGCATGGTCTGAATCCCAATGCCGTCAAAGCAATGGCGGAAAAAGGGGTTGACATCTCCAAACAAACGTCGGATGTGATTGATCCCGAGATTTTGAACAAAGCGGATTACGTCATAACGCTTTGCGGGGACGCCAACGATAAATGCCCGATCACACCGCCGCACGTTACCCGGTTTCATTGGGGATTTGATGATCCGGCCAAGGCCACAGGCACAGATGAAGAAAAATGGAAAGTGTTTCAGCGTGTGCGGGATCAGATCGAAGAAAGAATTAAGCAGTTTGCAGTCGAAGGTAAATAAGTTAAGGGGAGTGGACCATAAATAAATCGGTTATTATCGGAACGGGTCCAGCAGGTTTAACGATAGCCATTTATTTAGCCCGTGCTAATCTAGAACCTCTTGTCATTGAAGGTCCGGAACCGTGAAGCCTGGAACAACGGAAACGAATGTAGAAGGCGTATTTGCTTGCGGAGATGTTCAAGATCATAAGTATCGGCAAGCGATCACCGCAGCGGGATCGGGTTGCATGGCGGCGCTGGATTGCGAGAAATTTCTTGAAGGCAGCAGGGGGCATGACTGGAGTCTATCGTCTTCGTCTTAAAACAACCGGAGGGAACCAAATTGATTAAACGAATGCATGTTGCTGTCAACTGTACCGATTTACAGATTTCAGCAATCCTGATGAACAAAATAAACAGCTTAAGAATTATGTTGATCGTTACATCAAAAGTTTAACGTTTTAACTTTGAAGCAGCCCGAGCACGGCTGCATTTTTTTACCGCGGTAAGTGTAGACGAATAGATATATGTTCTTGTCCTCCGACAAAAAAAAATAAATGTCTAATGACACAAATCTGCCTACATAAGATATAATAACTAAGCTTGAGAAATCAGGCTTTTTTATTTATATGTAGTAACATTTGCGTCATTGAAAAATGCACAAATGTTCCTACATTGTCGTGAACTGACACAAAATTACCTACATTGTAGCAGGAGCTTGCAAACCATTAAAAGTCACATAGATCGCGGTTTTTTGTTTTATGGGATAAGATTCTTGTCATTGGGTAAAAAATTACAGCTGGCATAAGGGTCTTGATATAAGTGTGGAATTAGATTTATTATGAGAAGCAATAAAAAATGACAAAATGGATAGGAAAGAGAGATATGAAATGCAAATACGTGAACCAAAACCTTACTGGCGAGATGCCCCCTTGGAATTGCGAAAGCAAATTGAAGAAAAAGTGGCAAGCTCTATAAGAAGAGCTACTCGTGTATTTGGAGGATACGGACCTAGTGCAACCTTTCGATTTTTTTTAGAAGACGGTAGAACCATATTTGCCAAGGGAGCTGGACTTGGTTCTATTGAAGGGAACTGGAGGGTGCTTCCGTCGGAAGAAGCCGTATATCGCAATGTCACTGCGATTGCTCCAATTTCTCCTCGTTATTTGGGGTCTGTGAGTGTTGAGGGATGGCATCTTTTATTGCTGGAGGATTTAGGAAATGCCAAAAGGGTTCCACCGTGGTCCGAGGATTTGGCTTTGCAAAGTATGCGAGATATAGCAGCATTTCACGTGCGGGGTCTCTCCGAGGCTGGCAAGGTTGGAGCAATGGATAGCAAAGGTCTAACTGATAATTGGTTAAACATTAAAAATAACAGTGATGAAAGAGATTATTTTCTTGGGTTGTTTCAGGAGAAGAGAAGCGAAGCAGAGGCTTGGCTTGACGCAGTAATTGATGTGCTGATTCCAATTGAAGCGGAACTTATGCGTCCAGACCAGCCCTGGGGGGTAATCCATGCAGACATACGTTCGGATAATCTTCGTTTTAGAGACGGTACTCTGGTGTTGTTCGATTGGGCATTAGCATGCTGGGGACCGTTAATATTTGATGTGGTTTTTTTCTTTCCGACTATAGAGGGAGAAGGAGGACCAACCGCAGAACGTTTATTACCTGAATACAAAAAAGTAATGGCTTCTCATGGTATTGATTTTCCCGTATTTGCCGAACAATCTGTTGCCGTTGCTGCAGCAGGATATTTTGCATCGAGAGCTGGGAAACCCCCAATACCTCAACTACCACGGCTTAGATATATTCAGCGTTTACAATTGGGACCTGCATTGCGATGGATGTCCAAGCTTTTGGAGCTGCCTTATCCTCCTACACTTAATTTCATTAACTGAAAAACCATCGTTATTTCACTAATGGATAACGATAGCACAATAAAAGCAGCGGTCTAAGACTTTATTGTCGGAGGACAATAACATATATGCATAAGAAACCGCGCGGTTGCGGCTTTTTTCGTTTTAACGATATATGTTCTTGTCCTTGGCTCGGGACAAGAACATGTATCGTTTTCCGAGTCAGGACAAGAACATGTATTGTTTTCCGTGGCTGTTTCTAACTGGGTTTAATGTTAAAAAAATGTTATTAAATAAAGTGTGTTAAGATTGATGTAAATTGGATTACTGTCTGAACCGAACCGCCTTTGTAATGCCTTAATATTTATTGATGGGGTGGATGATCAGATGAATGTTGAACTAAGAGCAGTACAATACGATGAAAAAGAAATTCTTCGGAATTTGCTTGAGTTATATATGTACGAACTAAGCCCATATTTGGAAAATGTTGAACTCAATAAGTATGGTTTTTTTGGATATCGATATTTGGATCATTATTGGACAGAGGAAGGTCGCTTTCCATTCTTTATATACGCTTCGGACAAGTTGGCAGGGTTTGTAATGATTAGGAAGTTTGATGTCCAATCCGAAAATGAGTTTAAATGGTTGATGGCAGAATTTTTTGTGATAAGGAAGTTCCAAAAGCAAGGGATTGGACGCATTGCTGCCATGCAAACTTTTAACAAATTTCCAGGTACTTGGATCGTGGCCCAAATTGAAAACAACACTCCTTCACGTTTGTTCTGGGAAAAGGTAATTTCCGAATATACAAATGGTGCCTATATTCAAACAAAATTAGGGAAACAACCAGCACAAGAATTCGTTTCCACAGGGGGACAGAATCATCATGATGTGGGTTCTGAACTAAACAGTAGGGTCTAAGAAATAGCCTTTGCCAAAAAAAGGAGCGCCTCGGTATGGGTTTGCCAGGATTCGTAACCCAATACCATCAAGGAGGCGCTCTTATTATGAAGTTTAATCAGACGGGCAAAATCGGATTGAACGAATTACCCTATCTCCATGTTGTCGGGATCGACATGGCTAAGGAAAATCATGTAGCACAAGCGACTAACTTTCGCGGCATTATTCTTTCTATGCGACATCTCACGTTCACAAAGCCATGCCATATATACCCATGTGAATAATATTATCTTCCGAATCTTCCGACCAACTGCTCTTCGGCGATTTGAACCATCCGGCGAACCATATTTCCTCCGATCGCACCGGTGTCGCGAGTAGCCATGTACCCCCAGTAATTATCCTGAGGTACCTGAATACCTAACTCCTGAGCGATTTCATATTTCAATTGATCCATAGCTGCTTCTGCCTGAGGTACGATTAGCTGATTGCTGGAACGATTTTGTCCTCTTGCCATCATTATCACCTCCTGTGGTTGAAGTCCGCAAATTCCGGTTCCGGCAATAACGGAAACGAGCTGCATTAGCCCCCACTCCGGGCGGAAAAGAGATACCTAAATCCTTTCCAATGACGCTTCAACTGATTTCCCCTCCGTAATTTCCTCCATCTTGAGTAAAAGTCCAAAGTTTTGTTACAACTCCTTAATAACCTTTTGTGGAGCAAAGGAAGGGGAAAAATGATGTACACCGTACAAATCTAACCACTTACCGACGTCGCCCCAGTTAAAGCCGTTTTCCTTCATCCGACGCGGGTGCATGCGGAAGATGAGCTCAAAGAGGCAATAGGCAGGCGGCAAACGCCAAACCCTCGCTTAAAACGGCGAGGGTTTCTTATTTTTGAGGGGTATTGATGAGACTAATTAAAAAAGAACATACCTGTGGCATGTTCTTCTTAATCTCCGTGGCAATTTCGCGCCTGAATAAGAGTCGTGGATGCGCTCCAAGCCGATAAAGTCGATCTTTGCATCAATGACTAAGTTCACAAAGAAGATAATGTGTTTGTGAGGCACCGTTGACGACAGAGTAGGGAATCTCATCATGAATCATTCGTAGCACCAAGGATTTGAGCTCTTTTACCCGGTCAGCGACCTTGGCATAGTTATCGATCTCCAACGGCATAGCTATTGTATAAGGGTTCCGCCATTCGATTCCAAAGGAAGCAAGGAATTCTGCTAACACATGCGACGAGACAAGTGATCTGAGTCAAATAACCGGTGGTATGGGGAAACGGGGGTTCAAGATGCCGCCTTGCCTGTTAGTTACTAAACATATATGTAATATAATCTTACACCAAAATGCTCGATTCAAATATTTCGCAAAAATGGACAATAAAAATCTTATGTTTTTGTGTAAATTAATAATGAAAATGTGAAATAAGAGTTATATAATATAACATATAAGAGGGGTTGCATGAAAAATTCCGCTATTAATGTTATTTTATATACCATAATTCATGTTGATTGAGGGATGTGATCTTATGCAAATTCAAGCAAGACCGTACAACTGGCCGTTTGACGGGAAAATAGTGCCGGAGAAAACCGCGTTACTCATCATCGATATGCAAATAGACTTTTGCGGCAAAGGAGGGTATGTCGATCGGATGGGCTATGACATTTCCTTGACGGCACGCGCTATACGGCCAATTAAGACGTTGCTCGAGAGAGTGCGGAAAATTCCCGGTTTTACGGTTATTCATACGCGGGAAGGGCATAAGCCGGATTTGTCCGATCTCCCGGCCAACAAATGGTGGCGCAGCAAACAGATCGGCGCGGAAATCGGCTCTCCAGGGCCTGCGGGGCGAATTCTCGTTCGGGGGGAGCCTGGCTGGAATATTGTTGAAGACCTGGCCCCTATCGAAGGGGAACCGGTGATCGATAAACCCGGCAAAGGCAGCTTTTATGCGACGGATTTGGATTTGATTTTGAAAAACAAAGGGATCACCCACTTGATTTTAACGGGCATTACCACCGATGTATGTGTGCATACGACGATGCGGGAAGCGAACGACAGGGGGTATGAGTGTTTGATCTTGGAAGATTGCACCGGCGCGACGGATGAAAGCAATCATCTGGCGGCGCTTAACATGGTCACCATGCAGGGAGGGGTATTCGGAAGTGTGTCCAACTCCGCTGAAGTGCTGAAAGTGCTGGAACATCTCTAAACGATCCGGAGGATATAAAATGATTCCCTCAAAAGAAACAACAGTCATTGTCGGCGATGAAATGGAATGGAAGCTTATGCCCGGCCACCGGCAGCTTTATCACCGGGAAATTGCAAGTGCGGCGCAGGCGGATGCGCTGGGGATCAGGATCAGCTCCATTCTGTGGGAAAAAATCGGCGTAGGCGGGCAGGTGCTGCCGCATTATCACGATGTGGCGGAAATCATCCACATCACGGTCGGGAAAGTCAAATTTTTGTGCAACGGGGAATGGAAAAGTTATAAAGCCGGAGATACGTTTCACGTTCCGGCGGGAACGGCGCACTCCGTAGCCAACGACGGAATTGTCCCGTCGGAACAAATCAGTATTTTCCTGCCCGTAGAGGAGGCCGTCCCGCCGAATCAGTTCTTCAACACTTATCTGGTGAAGGATGTTTATCCGCTTTAATAACGAAGTAAAGCGAGTTGAGGGCCCGATGGCGGTACATGACGAAGCGGGTTTTACTTGCCGCGATATTTTGCATATTCCTCATCTGAAAGATGCGGTCGTTCTGGCGGGAAGCAAAGGGATGCACCGACCCGTTACGCGTGTCAACATTATGGAAGTGCCCGATGTGATCAATTGGGTGCGGCCGGGGGAGCTTCTTATCACGACCGGTTTCCCGTACCGCGAACGTCCCGAAGAGCTGGCGGACATGATTCCGCAGCTTGTAGAGAAGGGGGTGGCGGCCTTAGGGATCAAGCTCCATCGATTTATCGATCGGATTCCGGGACGCGTATTGGAATTGGCTGACCGGTATGAATTTCCGATTTTTGAGCTGCCCCGAACGACCGTATTTTCCGACGTCGTCCGGGAAGTGATGGAGCGTGTTCTTGTTCAGGAAGCCAGACAGCTGTCTCTGCTTCAAAGCCGATTCCAGCAGATGTCGAATCAGTTGCTTCGTGGCGGTGGCATTGAGGAATTTATACATGAGCTCCGATCGTCCTCATCGACAAAGCCGGCCACATTTATCTGTCTCCGCAGGCGGAACTGTTCGCCAAGCAGCTACAAATCTCTACTGGTTGGTCCGGCTTGCGCGGTGAGATGAAGTCCGAGATCAGCTACATCACGCTTGGCGAGCGGAAAGTTCGGGTCTATATCTCCGGCGATGATGAACAGTATTTTCTTCTGCTCCTGGAATGGAATCAGCAACTGACGGTTGTTGATCAGTTGACCGTGGATCGGATCGGCATCCTGATCAGTCTGGAAATGCTCAATGCCAAAGCCAGAAGGGATGTGGAGACCAAGTATGTCGATCAATTTCTGCAAGATTGGATTGCCGGACGGATCGTAACGGCCGCCGACCTGAAACTGCGGGCCGAAGCATGCGGATGCCCCATTGAGGACCATCGTTCGTTTCATGTGGTGATTGTGCGTTGGATTGAGGCTAAGCCTGCCAAGAAGCAGCTGAAGAAGGCTATTGGCAGCATGCGCAAAGTGAAATTCAATGGGTATGACGTTCATGTTGTTATGATGGATGATGAATTGACGTTTCTTATTTCTTATAACGCGGAAAGCGGCCTCCATGTCGATTCGATTTTACAACGGATCTCGTCAGAGTTAAGCGCAATTGGTTTGGCTGGCGGCCAGGAGGCTTTTTCCTTCTGTATCGGCAAGAAGGTGGAGTCGCCCGACCGTGTGCACGAAAGCTACGAACAGGCAAACAAAATCCGCCGAATCAGCGAAGTCTGCGGGTTGAAGCATAAATCCATCAGCTACGATCAACTGGGAGTATATCAGCTTTTGTATTTACTGCCGGATTGCGAAGAGGTTAGAGGGTTTCGCGATAGGCTCATCAAGCCTTTGCTGGAATACGACAGCAAGCATAACTCCATTTTAATCGATACGCTAAAAGCGTTTTTTCGCAATAATGAAAGTCTTAAGCGGACGGCAAGTGAATTGTTCACCCATTATAATACCGTCATGTATCGGATTGAACGCGCTTTTGAGCTGTTAAACCTGGATGCGAATGACGGCAACGACCGACTTCAGCTTCATCTGGCGATCAAACTTTATGAAATGCAGCAGCAATAAGGAGGGGCCGGTCATAACGATGAACCGTAAAATTTTCCCGCGCGTCATATCGATTTCCTGGCTTCGAAACAAGTATCTGCAAAACGAATGGACTCCTGAAGAGGTTATCGTGGAAATTATAAGCCGGGCGAACGAAGATGCGGAGATGAATATTTGGATTACGCCTCCCAGCATGGAAATGATTCAACCTTATCTGGATCGGCTGAAGGTTCTGGATCCTTTAGAGACACCGCTCTGGGGCATTCCTTTCGCGATCAAAGACAATATTGACTTAGCCGGAGTACCGACAACAGCAGGCTGTCCGGAGTTTGCCTATACGCCCGAAGCACATGCAGCCGTCGTGGAGAGGCTGATTGCTGCGGGAGCGATTCCCGTCGGAAAAGCGAACTTGGACCAATTCGCCACGGGGCTGGTGGGAATGAGAAGTCCTTATGGCGAAACCTGGAACGCCTTGCGAAAGGAACTGATCAGCGGGGGTTCGAGCTCAGGCTCCGCGGTTGCCGTAGCGCGCGGTCATGCGGCGTTTGGCTTGGGTACGGATACTGCGGGGTCCGGACGAGTGCCGGCCGCTCTGAACAAGCTGATCGGCTTTAAGCCAAGTCTTGGGGCGTGGCCGACCAAAGGCGTCGTTCCGGCTTGCGCAAGCTTGGACTGTGTGACGGTATTCGCTCACAGCTTGGAGGACGCGCTGGCTGTTGATAAAGTTGTGCGGGGCATAGAGTCTTCGGATCCCTGGTCGCGAAGCTTGGCGGCTCCAGTGCCAAGGCTCCCGCCTAAAATATGTTTGCCTCAAAACTCTCTCGATTTCTTCGGTTCGTTTGCGGGCGAGTACAGCCAAGCTTGGGAGAAGGCCGTGGAAAGGTGGAGCCGGCTGGGTATCCCCATCGAGTATATCGATATCAGCTTGCTGTCTCAAACGGCGGCACTGCTTTATGACGGACCATTTGTTGCCGAAAGATGGGCCGGATTGGGCGAATTTATCGAAACACATCCGGGAGCCGCCCTGACGGTGACGGAGCAAGTGCTGCGGACCGGCACAAAATCCGATTACAGCGCGGCTTCGTTATTTAAAGCTTTGCATACGCTGCAAGCCAATAAAGCTGTTATCAGAAAGCTGTTGTCCGACGCCGTTCTGGTCATGCCGACTTCCGCCGGGACTTGGACTCGCGATGAGGTGAGAAAGGATCCGATCGGCACGAATAATGCCATGGGGCGCTATACCAATCATTGCAACTTGCTCGATCTTTGCGCGATTGCGGTGCCGGCGGACGACGCCGCGCCAAATACGCCGTTCGGGATTACGTTATTTGCGCTTGCGGAAAATGAAGGGCTCCTCTACGGCGCTGCGGCTTCCTTTATCAATTCGGCAGGCTCGAGCGCCGCTCCCCAGGATTCGGTTCTATTTGCCGTATGCGGCCTGCACATGCGGGGGCTCCCGTTGGAACCACAAATGAAGGCATGCGGGGCGCGATTTATCCGCGAGGCGTTGACGGCGGCGAAATATCAAATGGTCAAACTGCCCACATCTCCGCCGAAGCCGGGTTTGATCAAGAAAGAGAAAGGGGGGCGGTCCATCCAAGTAGAGCTTTGGGAGATGCCGCTTGACGCGTTTGGCTCTTTTGTCGCCGCCGTGCCTGCGCCGCTTGGCATCGGAAAAGTGGAGCTTCTTGACGGCTCGGAGGTACCGGGTTTTATCTGCGAAGCTTACGCCACAGCCGAGGCGGAAGATATTACGAGTTTCGGCGGCTGGCGCAACGCGATGTTATCGAACCATTCATAAGGGGGGATGAGAATGAAGGTTACCCGAAAGAGCGCCGATACTTGTATTTTGCGGACTGAAGGTTTAACGAAACGTTTTGGTTCGTTGATCGCGAACAAGGAGATCGATTTGGAGATCAAGCCGGGCTCCATCCATGCCATTCTTGGAGAGAACGGGGCGGGAAAAAGTACATTGATGAAAATGCTTTACGGTGTATATGAACCCGATGGCGGCAAGATCTACATGGATGGCGAGGTAGTTTCTTTGCACCCCCCCATCAAAGCGAAAGCGAAAGGCATCGGCATGGTGTTTCAAGATTTTCGCCTGATTCCCGCCATGACCGTACTTGACAATATTGCCCTTGCCGTTTCGGACGGCGGCTGGCGTCTTAAGAGGAAACAGCTGCGGGAGCGCATTCTGAAGGTTTCCGCAAAGTACGGATTGTCCGTAGATCCGGATGCGTATGTATGGCAGCTCGATCTTGGCGAGCGCCAGCGTCTTGAGATCGTCAAGGTGCTGCTCGTTCCCGGAACTCGCATCATTATTTTTGACGAACCGACCAGTGTGCTTGTTCCGCAGGAAGTCGAATCATTTCTCCGGATGCTGGATTTGCTGAGAAAAGACGGTTACGGCATTGTTCTCATTACGCATAAAATCAACGAAGTTCTGGCCTGCGCGGACCAGGTGACCGTTCTGCGCAGCGGACAAATCACCTTTCGGGCTACACGCGAGGAGGGCTTGGAAGAGGAAGCGCTGATTGCGGCGATGATGGGGGCCGGAACGCTGAAACCTGTGGTCAAGCATGCGGGGGATGCGAAGGAAGAAAGACAGACAGTACTTCGGATCGAACGCGGTACGATTATCGGAAACCATGGCGAAACGGTGCTGAAGGATATTGAATTGTCTTTAAAGCAAGGAGAAATTACCGGTGTTGCGGGGATCTCCGGAAGCGGTCAACGCGAGCTTGCTGAAACGCTCTTTGGTTTGCGCGGGCTGTCGTCCGGGAGGCTTACGATAGACGGAAAGGAAATGACGGCCGACACCAAATCGTTTATGGATGCCGGGGTAAGCTTCGTCTCGGAAGATCCGCTCAGGGAATCGGTGATTCCCGGGTTTACGATCCTTGAGCATATGGTTTTGGACGGAATTCCTATGAAGCCTAAGAGAGCCGGCATCGATTGGCCCTATGTGAGACGCTTGCTCGAGAACAGCGAGGAAGCCCGCGCTCTCGCGCTGGCGGATGCCGACCGCAGGGCGGACCAGCTTTCTGGAGGAAATGTGCAGCGTATGGTGCTGGCCAGGGCTCTGATCCGGCAGCCGAAAATTTTGATCATCAGTTATCCGAGCCGGGGATTGGACATCGGCACGACGCATACGATCCAACAACAACTGGTCACGCTGGCGGAACGGGGTACGGCAGTGCTGCTTTTTTCGGAAGATTTGGATGAATTGTTTAAGTTATCCGACCGGCTCATTGTGCTTTCCGGGAAACGATTGTTAGGTCCTTATCGTCCGTCGGAAACCAATGCTGCGGAGATCGGCTTCCGTATGTTGAAAGGAGAATCGGCGTGAACCTGCAAGCAGATAACATTGCGCTTCATGGGAGGACTTTCTTAGTCGGGGACAAAATAAAACCGCTCTGCTTACAAGCCTGCGTTTTATTGATTCCGTTTGTTATTTTTGGCGTGTTCCTGCTATTTTATGGCGTGAATCCGGTCCAGTTGTACATTTCGATGGTCCGTTCCACTTTCGGCGATTTGTACGGGTTCGGCGAAGTGCTGCTGAAGACTACGCCAATCCTGCTGACGGGCTTGGCTGCAGCCCTTCCCGCCAGAGCCGGATTGATCAATGTCGGGGGAGAAGGACAGCTTGCCATCGGAGCTCTCTTCTCAACGTGGTGCGCTGTCTTCTATCTCGAGCGTTTCCCGTCGTGGGCGGGCATTCCGCTTATGCTGGCCGCCGGCGCTTTGGGAGGAGCGGTGTGGGCGGGAATCACGGCTTTTCTGAAGATTAAGGGCAAGTTGAATGAAACGATCACCAGCCTGCTGCTGAATTACGTCGCCACCTTTACCGTAGGATTATTCGTACATGGATTATTAAAAGATCCGAAATCGTTCAACTGGCCTTTCTCGCCCGAGATTGCCCCTGCTTTGCGGCTGCCGGTTGTAGACGGGACACGGCTCCATGCGGGCATTGCGATCGCGCTCGCTCTGGTCCTTGTCGTTTGGTTTATTTTGTATAAGACTCGGATCGGATTTCGTATTCGTGTACTTGGAAGCAACTACTTGGCCGCGGAACGCGCCGGCTTTAAGGTAAACAAGATGTATTTTTGGGTGCTGATTGCCGCAGGTGCCTTGGCGGGGATCGCGGGCATGATTGAAATTGCAGGCATTGAAGGCCGCCTTCGACCGACCACGGGAGTGAATTACGGCTACCTTGGGTTCTTGGCCGCCTGGATGGCTTGGAATCATCCCCTTCGACTTGCCGTTTCGGCATTTGTGCTCGGCATGATCAGCGTTGCGGGCAACTCGCTGGAGATCGGTTCGGGGTTGCCGTCTTCCTCGGTCTATATTTTGATGGCACTCGTTCTTTTCTTCATGCTGGGCAGCGGGAGGAGGTTGAAAAGATGATTGCGGATATTTTGACAGGAGCTTTTCGTTCGGGAACATCCGTCATGCTGGCCAGCCAGGGGGAATTGATCTCGGAGCGGGCAGGCGTGATCAATCTTGGGACGGAAGGCTCCATGCTGGCCGGTGCGCTCGGGGGCTTCGCGGTAACGGTTTGGACCGGCAGTCCGTGGCTCGGCGTACTGGCCGGAGGATGTTGCGGCCTCGTCATCTCCGCTCTTCATGCCTTTCTGGTGCTCAGCCGCAATGCCAATCAATTGGCGACAGGACTTACGATCCTGTTTTTCGGCACAGGAGTTACGTCGTTTTTTGGACGCGGATTTGTCAGCAAAGAAATTGTCGGCTTTAATCCGGTGCCTGTTCCATACTTGTCGGACATTCCGTTTTTGGGCAAGATTTTGTTTGACCATGACCCTTTAACCTATATCTCCATTCTCCTTGTACCTTGTTTATGGTACTTGTTGTTTCGCACCCGGCTCGGCATCATCTTAAGAGCCGCCGGCGAGAGAGAAGAAGTGCTCTTTGCCAATGGCTTCAATCCGAAGCTGGTTCGATATGCGGCCGTTATGGCCGGAGGCTTCCTGGCGGGTGTCGGCGGCGTGCAGCTTTCGGTAGCTTACACGCACAGCTGGGTTGAAAATATGACGCAAGGACGCGGGGTCGTAGCGGTAGCGCTGGTTATCTTCGCTTCCTGGAAACCGGAGAGGGCCATGTTCGGAGCGTACTTGTTCGGCGCCGCCCAAGCGCTTCAACTCACCGTGCAGCAGATGAAACTCCCGATATCTCCATTTTTCCTGTTCATGCTGCCCTATCTTCTGACGCTGGCGGCGCTGCTGATCGTGGAGCTGCGGCAGCGAAGCCGGACACCCGAGGCGCTGGGCAAAGTGTTTGCCGGCAATTCCAACGGGTAATCAAATCTTCACTTCAATTTCTATATCAACATGGAGGGAACCATCAAATGAAATGGAAAAACATGAAGGGGTATCTGGCATTAATGCTGACTTGGGTGCTGCTGCTGACCGGCTGCAGCCAGCCGGGGGCGAACAGCGCGCCGGCAAGCGGCGCCGGCAATGAAGCCGCGAAAAGCGGCTCCAAGGCTCCCGGAACGGGTGGGACTGCGGTGGGGTTCATCTTTGTAGGCACCCGCGATGATTACGGTTATAACCAAGCGGCTTATCTCGGCAGCGAAGCCGTCCAAAAGGCTTTTCCGGATTTGAAAGTGCTGCGGGCCGAGAATGTGCCTGAAACGGCGGAAGCGGAACGGGTCATGGAGCAGGGTGTCCATGATGTCGAAGGCGACGACCCGGATGACCACGGCTGTTGTCCCTCCTCGTGCGCCCCGACCTCGTGCGCCCTGGCCTCGTGCGCCCGGGGTGGGCTGCGGCCCCCATCGCCGGCGTAGGGTAGGAGCCCCCGAGA
>JAWLCZ010000010.1:0-40878 GCA_041686835.1 Paenibacillaceae bacterium
CAAAATCGCCAGTCCGGCCATACGATATCTTTCCTTTCCCCACATTCAAGTTGAAACGCATCCGTTTTTGTGGCGTAATAAGAGATGTGCAGCATCAATGGAATAATGTTCCGCGATGCTATGGAGGCTGGGAAAGCCATCCCGAATCACGAAAGGAGAGCGGCATATGATTGTCAGCACTACCCCATCCATTGAAGGAAGACAGATTGTCGAATATTGCGGTATCGTAACCGGTGAAGCGATTATGGGCGCCAACATCGTGCGTGATCTGTTCGCATCGATTACGGACATCGTCGGCGGCCGTTCCGGAGCGTATGAAGACAAATTGAAAGACGCTCGGGAAATCGCCCTGGATGAAATGAAATCGCGGGCAGCCCGGCTCGGTGCCGATGCTGTTGTCGGCATCGACATTGATTACGAGGTCATTCGTGAAGGAATGCTGATGGTGGCAGTCAGCGGAACTGCGGTCCGCTTAGGCTGACCTCCACCTTGTTCCCTCGTCTCGTTCCGGACGAAACCAGGCGTTTCGTTCGCAGATCGGAGGCCTGTTCCGAAACCGGCGCGGATTCGAAGCGTCGTCGCCAAGGGGATCGCTATCGAACCGGCAAGGCTCCATGAACAGGCCCTTTCTCTTCACGCGCCTTGGTTTAAACTTTCCCACAAATAAAACGTCACGTAACTCGACCAGGGCGACCACCATTTTCCAAGTGCCCGGATTTCCTGTTCCGTCGGCTGCCTGTCCATGCCGTACGCTTGTTTTACCGCGTTGCGCAATCCGATGTCCGCTGCAGGCAGCAGATCGGTCCTCCCCAGCCCGAATAACAAAAAACATTCCGCCGTCCAGCGCCCGATCCCTCTCATTCTGCACAATTGCTCGATTATCCGCTCATTCTCCATGCCGTTCCATTGTTCAAAATCGACTTTTCCTTCAACGACGCTTCTGGCAAAGTCGATGACGTACTCCGCCTTCCGCTGGCTGAATTGAAGCTGGCGCAGCTGATCGTAGGAAAGGCCCGCCACCTGTTCGGCGGAAGGAAAAACGGGATATGATTTCTCCCCGCAAACGTACGGCTGCGATGCCAACTCTATCAATCTGCGGTTCAAAGCGGCGGCAAAGGCGAGATTCAGCTGCTGGCCGATAATCGTCTTGATCATGCATTCGAACGGATCGGCCTCCAATATGAATCGGAGACCGTAGTATCTCCTAGCGAGATTCGCCAGCCTGGCGTCCTGTTCGACGTGCCTGTAAAACGGCAGCAGATCCAGTTCCACGGACAGCATATTCTCCAAATGCTTTTGAATGGACGCAAGGTTCCGGTCCACATTCGAACCGTGCACTTCGACTTCCAGCTTGGGCGACTCCACGCTGCCCGAAGACGCGATCCGAACCAAATAGACGTTCCCGCCGACGCGGATCGTGCGGACAAGCCTGCCGTCTTCGTACCGGTATAACTCGTGCTGCACTCCCAACAAACGCCGCGTCATTTTGGAAAAATCGTACGGCGCTTTCGGCGTAATCGAAATCGTATGCAAATCGCCCACTCCTTTTGCTTCAAAGCCGCTTCAAGGCGCCTGTTTCTCTTGCTTTTCACGCGAAAGACGCTTTGCCCGCCACCGGAAACGACCAAAAATCTTCAGCCAAAAACGTATTGGGAAAAACAGCCCTTGCTTCCTCCAACAGCTTCTCCGCTTCCTCATCAGGATAACGTGAACTGATATGGGTAATGATCAAGGCGGCGGCATTCGCATCTTTGGCGACCGAAGCCGCTTCGACCGCCGTGCAGTGTCCGTATTTCCGCGCCATTTCGGACAAACTGCCGTCAAACGTCGCTTCATGAACCAATACATCGGCCTGGCCGGACAGCTTTACCGAAGCGCCGCATACTTTCGTATCGCCCAGAATGGTTACGATTCTGCCCGGAATTGGCGGGCCGACGACATCGGAACTGCGGATGAGCGTCCCGTCCGGCAGGATGACGTCGTTTCCTCTTTTCAGCTCGCCGTATAAAGGTCCGGCGGGAACGCCCCGTTTTTTCAATTCGTCCGCCTTCAGCTTCCCCGCTTGATCCCGTTCCACGATCCGGTAACCGAAACTTTCCACGCGGTGCTCCAGTCTGGCCGCCTCGACCGTAAAGCGGTCATCCTCATAAACGACGCCTTCGCCGATTTCCCGTATATCCAGCTCATAGTCTAGCCGAGTCTCACTGACCGATAATACGGTTTGAACGAATCGGCGTATGCCCGAAGGGCCGAAAATCATAAGCGGCGTTTCGCCGCCGTGGTAAGAACGGCTCGACAGCAGCCCGGGAATCCCGTATATATGATCGCCGTGTAGATGCGTGACGAAAAGCATCTCCAATTTGCTTAATTTTAAAGGAGAACGCATGATCTGATGCTGTGTGCCTTCTCCGCAGTCAAAAAGCCAGAAGCTGCCCCGTTCCTCCAAAAGCCTGAGCGCAATGGAAGTGACGTTTCTCTGGCGGGAGGGCAGCCCGGCTCCGGTTCCCAAAAAATAAAGATCCACGTTTATGCGCTCCGTTTCCGCATCGGATTTGCCTAAAGTATACGGCTGCTTATTCCACTTTATCCACGTTAAAATATCTCGCTTCCGGATGGGCGAACACCATCGCGGAAACGGAAGCCTCCGGTTCCATCATGAATCCTTCGGTTAACTGCACCCCGATATGTTCAGGCTGCATCAGCTCGAAGAGCAGCTGCTGATCCTCGAGATTCGGACATGCCGGATAGCCGAACGATACGCGTATACCCTGGTATCTCGCCCCAAAACGTTCCTGCATCGTCATTTGCGGCGGATCCGGGAATCCCCATACGTCGCGCATAATATGATGTATTCTTTCGGCGAACGCTTCCGCAATCTCCAAAGCGACGGCTTGCAGCACATGGGAGCGCAAATAGTCGCCTTTGTCCCGCCACGCCGCGGACAAGTCGGAAATACCGTGTCCTGCCGTCACGACGAGGAAGCCGACATAATCCATAACGCCGCTCTCCACCGGTTTAAGGAAGTCGGCCAGACATAAGTACGGCTCCGCTTCCTGGCGGGGAAACGTGAACGTTTGAATCACTTTGCCGTGATCCTCCGGATCGTAAACGAGAATGTCGTTGCCCGAAGACTGTGCCGGAAAAAACCGGTACATGCCGTGCGCCTTAATGATCCCTTCCCGCTGCGCCTCCCGCAATATGCCGTCCACCGTTTCTTTCAATTCCACCGCTTTCGGATCTTTTTCCGCCAGCAATTTGTCGACTTTGCCGCGCAGGCCGAGATGGTGGCCGAGCAGCATCTGCATGTTGATGTAAGGCATGATGTGGCTGAGCGGGTAGTCCCTTAATATATGGCGTTCCAAATCCGGCGGAACAAATACGGGAACGTCCCTGGAGACCGACGACCGTTTGGCCCGGGTAAGCTGGGGCATGTCCGCCGCCTTCTTCTTGCCGGATTCCATAACATCGGAGTCCTTCGCATCGCGCAGTTCCTGAACGAGCTTCTGCCGCTGTTCGGGGTCGCTGAGCCGGTTGGCCAGTTCGAGACCGTCCATCGCGTCCTTGGCGTACAGCACAAGCCCGCTGTATTCGGGAGCGATTCTCGTTTTCGTAAATTTTCTCGTCAAGGCGGCGCCGCCGACGAGCAGCGGCACATCGATGCCCGCCGCCCGCAAGTCTTGTGCGGTGACGACCATTTGCTGCGCCGATTTCACGAGCAGCCCCGACAAACCGATCGCATCCGGCTTCTCTTTGCGGAACGCCTCGATGAGCTGCTCTGGAGGCACCTTAATGCCGAGGTTAATGACCTGGTACCCGTTGTTCGATAAAATGATTTCGACCAGGTTTTTTCCGATGTCGTGCACGTCGCCTTTGACGGTGGCAAGCAGTATTTTTCCTTTGATTGTCGTATCCGTTTTCTCCATGAACGGTTCGAGATAGGAGACGGACGCTTTCATCACTTCGGCGCTTTGCAGCACCTCGGCCACAATAAGCTCATTGTTGTTGAACAGCCGCCCGACTTCCTCCATCCCGCGCATTAACGGGCCGTTGATGATTTCCAGCGGCTTGTATTTCTTCAGCGCTTCTTCCAGGTCGGGAATGAGCCCTTCCTTCGTTCCCTCCACAATGTACGAAGCGAGCCGTTCCTCGAGCGTCAGGTTGGACGCTTTTTCTTTCTTTTCAACCTTCTTCTCTCTGAAGTACGCCACAAAGTCGGCAAGCGTCTGCTCGTTCGTGTCAAAGATAAGGTTCTCCGCCAGACGGCGCTCTTCCTCCGGGATGGAGGCGTACCGCTGAAGCTTTTCCGTATTCACGATCGCATAATCGAGTCCCGCTTTGGTACAGTGGTATAAAAATACGGCGTTCAGCACCTCCCTGCCCGCTTCCGGCAGTCCGAACGATACGTTGCTGATGCCGAGAATCGTTTGGCAATCGGGCAGCGCCTCTTTGATCAGACGGATGCCTTCGACGGTTTCCTTGGCCGAACCGATATACTGTTCGTCGCCGGTGCCCACCGGAAAGACGAGCGGATCGAAGATGATATCGCGCGGATCCATTCCGTATTTGTTGACAAGCAAATCGTACGAACGCTTGGCCACTTCAAGCTTGCCTTCACGCGAGATGCGCTGTCCTTGCTCATCGATTGTGCCCACAACCGCTGCGGCCCCGTAGCGATGGATTAAAGGAACGACCTTTTCGAATTTTTCTTCGCCGTCCTCCAGATTGATGGAGTTGATAATCGCCTTGCCTTGCGAATACGTTAACGCGAGCTCGATGACTTTCGGATCCGTCGTATCGATAACGAGCGGTACTTTCACTTTTTTGACGACTTGCTGCAAAAACTTTTCCATGTCCGCCGCTTCGTCCCGATCCGGATCCTGCACGCACACATCGATGACGTGAGCGCCGTCCTTTACCTGCGCTCTCGCGATTTCCGCCGCTTCCTCATATTTCCCTTCGGCAATGAGACGCTTGAATTTGCGCGAACCGAGCACGTTCGTCCTTTCCCCGACCATTAACGGACGGTTATCCGGTTCGACGTAAACCGTCTCGATGCCGGAGACGGCCGGAGGATGGCTGCCGTACTTCTGGCGGGGCTTGTAATGTTTTAATGCCTCCGCCAGAGCGCGGATATGATCGGGGGTCGTGCCGCAGCATCCCCCGGCGATGTTGAGCCAGCCCTGCTCGGCAAAACCGGCGATTTTTTTCGCGAGCGATTCGGGCGATTCGTGGTAATGGCCGTTCTCGTCCGGCAGGCCGGCGTTCGGATAACAGCTTACCGCCGTTTCGGATATGGTGGCCAGCGTACGGATATGATCGCGCATAAATTCGGGTCCGGTCGCGCAGTTTAACCCGATCGAGATCGGGGACAAATGTTCCAGCGAGATATAAAACGATTCGATATTTTGCCCCGCGAGCGTCGTTCCCATCGGTTCAATCGTTCCGGATATCATAATCGGCAGCTTCACGCCAAGCGTATCGAATGCCCGGCGAATACCGATGCTTCCCGCCTTGACATTCAGCGTGTCCTGCGACGTTTCCAGCAAGAGCACATCGACGCCGCCTTCGATAAGCGCAAGCGCCTGCTCGTAATAGCTCTGCTTCAATTCTTCAAAAGTGACGCCTCCCGTTACGGACAGCGTTTTGGTCGTCGGACCCATCGCTCCGGCCACATAACGCGGCCATTCGGGAGTGGAATATTTGTTCGCCGCTTCGACAGCAAGTTTCGCCGCGGCGATATTGATTTCCCTTGCGCGGTGCTGCAGGTTGTATTCCGCCAAAACGACGCTCGTCGCCCCGAACGTATTCGTTTCGATAATGTCGGCTCCGGCTTCCAAGTAAGCTTCATGAATATGCGAAATGACGTCGGGACGCGTCAGTACGAGCATCTCGTTGCACCCTTCAAGCTCTTCGCCGCCGAAATCTTCGGCCTTCAAACCGGCCTGCTGGATCATCGTGCCCATAGCGCCGTCCAAGATGAGAATTTTGTTCTGCATTTGTTCTTGTATGTCTGGTTTTGTCATCTACTTCTTCTTCCCTTTCCGATAAGCTGACGCACCTCGTCCGTTAAATCAATAACGACGGCCGAGGTGTATTCTTAAGATAAAGCCGTGCGCGATGATTAAATTATAGTCTACCAGATTTGTCGGAATAATTGAAGAGATCCCGTCGACATGCCCAACGAATTGATCTATAATTACATTAATGTTCAACATAAATTTTCAGATAAAAGAGGGAAGTCTAATGGCGCAAATACGTATTCGCAATACGAACGAACGTATCACGGGTGAAGATAACGTAAAAGCCTTTCTGGACAAACAGGAAGTTTTATACGAGCATTGGGACCCGAAAAAATTGCCCGAATCGTTGCAGGAAAAATTCGTACTGTCCGATGAAGAAAAAAACGAGATTTTGTCCACCTTCGATGCGGAAATCCGCGATCTGGCAGCCCGGCGCGGATATAAGACGTGGGACGTCATTGCGCTGTCCGATGCGACGCCGAATCTGGAAGAGCTGTTGAAAAAATTCGAACAGGTGCATACGCACACGGAAGACGAAGTGCGTGCCATTACGGCCGGAGAAGGCATCTTTATCATTAAAGGCAGCGAAGACGTCGGATATTTCGACGTTGAGCTTACCGCAGGCGATGTCATCTCTGTTCCGGAAGGACGACCGCACTTCTTCACACTGATGGACAGCCGGAAAATCGTAGCCATCCGTTTATTTATCGAACCTGCAGGCTGGGTCGCCCAACCGTATGACGATCCTTCGTTTCAAAAAGCGTAGACGGCATGATGACGGATTGAAATGCCCACCGATTCTGATGGTAGAAACGGTGGGCATTCTTGTATTATAGGTTTAGAATATGATAAATGTCCTTGAGGTTGCGGATCTCATAATCCGGAACGATATCGTCCGATCGCTCCACTCCGTGACGATTCATCCAAACCGCCTTCATACCGACGCCCAGTGCGCCGATGATATCCGTCGTCAGCTTGTCGCCGACCATGATGCCTTCCTCAGCCTCGATGCCCAACAGCTCCATCGCATGCTTGAAAATGGAGGCCGCGGGCTTTCCTTCGCCGAACGAACCGGAGATGACAATATGGTCAAAGTAAGATGCCAGCTGCGGCACTCCCGCAATTTTCTCTTTCTGCAAATCCGGAGCCCCGTTCGTCAGGAGGAGCAGCCGGTATTGCCGCTTCAGTCGCTCCAAAACGGCAAACGTTTCCTCGTAAATAATCGGCCGCTGTCGTCTTTCAACGGGAAACCGTTCTCCGAGTTCTTCGCCCAACTTCGGATTGTCGACGCCAAGAGCCTTCAATCCTCGAGTCCACGCTTCCCTGCGGTAATATGGGGCCAGTTCCCTCAACCGTTTGAAATTGTCGTCTTCCCCTTCGGAAAAATGCGCCCACAACGCTTCAAACGGGTTGATTCCGATCATTTTTGTAAAAGGGAACGTATCGAATCCTTCATACAATGCTCGAGCTTCCCTGCGGACGGCGGCCTCCAACAGCTCCGGATCGATATCGGCCTGTTCCGCCGCAGCTGCGCAAGTAGCTCGAAACGCTTCGGATACGCTCTTCTCGTCCCAAAGCAGCGTATCGTCCAAATCGAATAAAACCGCTTTAACCCCCATGAAGTGATTCACTCTTTCCGTCGATGATGTCGCCTGTACGCAATGCGCGTCGGGTAAACTGTGACCGAGACAGCGGAATAAAACCGCACTTTTCGCCGCGCGCGACTCCCAGCGCGGTTCGTCACATGGTGGCGGTCAACCAAATGTACGATATTATTGTCTCGGCTTGTCCACAAATTTAATAGACTCAAGGTGTGCCCTTAACGACGTTTTGAACGCTTCCACGTAATTTTTTCTTAACTGCCGGTGCTCCCGTTCCTCTTCCTCCGACAGACCGACCGTTTTCTTCTTCCGGTACAATTCGTTGATTCGTTCTATTCTCAAATCGTTCATGCGGCTACCCCCCGTCAATTACAATATTACTTTGACATGACGGGAAAGGAATGTCAAGACGGCACGAACGCAGCGGGTTCCCGTTACGGGATGAGCAACAGCTGTCCCTCATGAAGCATGCTGCCGGATAAACCGTTGATTTTCTTCAATTGATGGATATAAGAATCTATATTCTCGTCTTTGGGGGCATGTTCCTTTGCGATGCTCCACAATGTATCTCCTTTTTTGACGCAAATCTGCAGCCATTCCGCTGATTCGACATCGGTTTCGTTATCGTCAATCGCATAGGCGTGAATGATTGCGCCGAACGTGACGGCGACCGTCATAACGGCAACCAGGAACGCGACCAGCGCTATTCGTCCAAGGTTTGTTCTTTTGCTTAACCGGTATGTATAGTGCGCCTGCATGAAAACAACCTCCAAACATTTGTTCTGATATGAATATAACACGAACAATTGTTTGCGTCAACCGTTTTTTCGAACGAATGTTTGGTTTTTTTGCCTGTTTCCGATGCGGCTTTCATCGAAATCTTTCGAACTTACGTTTGTACGAACTCGAGTTCTATGGTATAATATTCAATAATTATTGCCAATTGGAGTGATCTTAACGTGACAAAACTTTCAAGCCGTCAACAGGCAATTTTGGAGTTCATCAAAAATGAAGTCCGCGACAAAGGTTACCCCCCGTCGGTGCGGGAAATCGGGGAAGCTGTCGGCCTTGCCTCCAGTTCGACGGTGCATGGACATTTGGAGCGGTTGGAAAAGAAAGGCTTAATCCGCAGAGACCCGACCAAGCCTCGCGCGATAGAGATACTGGACAATGACGAATCTTCCTCGGCGTTTCCGCTCGCCGTATCCCGGGTTCCGCTCGTCGGCAAAGTTACGGCGGGTGCGCCGATTACCGCGACGGAAAACATCGAAGATTACTTTCCGCTGCCGAGCCATTTTGTCGGTGACAACGACGTATTCATGCTGCACGTATCCGGAGACAGCATGATTGAAGCGGGTATACACGACGGAGACTATGTCATCGTCAGACAGCAGCAAACCGCAACGAACGGCGACATCGTCGTGGCGATGACCGACGAAAACGAGGCGACAGTGAAAACGTTTTACAAAGAAAAAGATCATATCCGCTTACAGCCGGAAAACCCGACCATGCAGCCGCTGCTGTTGAAGCATGTGACGATTCTGGGCAAAGTCATCGGCCTCTTTCGCGATATCCGTTGATCAACGTGAAGCGCATACCGAGCCATCCGGCTATGCAAAAAGCAACCCCGGCCCTGGGGTTGCTTTTTGCATATATTCCAATATTAATTGAACTCTTTTCCCCGCAGCTGTGCGTTCCGTGAAATCTCCTGCATTTTCAGCGTATCCGACGAATTCGCCGCGCCAGCACAGCGGGAAAGCCATAAATTTATTATTCCATCATTTATGCTATGTATGCTACAATTTGTACCGAGTCATCAGAGTGAGGGAGGGATTTATCATTTTATGAAAAAGAAGACAAGGAAGCTAGTGATTGTATTTGCATTTTCTGCTGCCTGCATTATTTTGGGACTCTATGGCGGGTATAAATATGTAATGAATCTGGCTTCCGATAAAGCCATCGATATGATCCAACAAACTCTGACTACTGACGATTTAGAAACGCTTAAAAAAGATCCGGAAGTACAAAAAATAATGGAGCAGCAAATCAAGGAAAGCGACTCAAAAACGGAAGATGCCTTAACAAAAAGGGAGAATGCCGTCACAAGTAACGTAAAGGAAAATAAGCAAGCATTAACGATTAAAACAAAAGAAGAAGCAATGAATTTATTGTTGAAGAAGTTTACTATGGACGAATTACTGACTTACTCTAAGAAAATCCGGCAAGAAGGACTAACCGATCAGGTCAAGAATGAACTTAAAAAAGTTGCAACAGAGCGACTTACCGAAGAAGAGTTACAGGCTTTGAAGGCACTTGCCGTTGTTGAGCTTGAAAAAAACCAGAAGAAATGAGTGTGCTAAAAATCCCCGTCAGCCGAAAGCCAACGGGGATTTTCATTAATTACCTTGCCGCCAAATGAGCATCTTCACCCCCTCGATGCCAAGGGATTCAGCGATTAATACAGCGTCATGTATTGATCTCTTTCCCACTGGTGAACTTGCGTGCGGTACATGTCCCACTCAATTTCCTTCAATTCCACGAAGTGGGCCAGCGCATGGTCGCCGAGCGCATCGCAGATGACTTCATCGCGCAGCATCTCTTGAACCGCTTCTTTCAGCGATGAAGGCAAACTCGGTATTCCTTCTTCCTCTCTCTCCTCGTCCGTCATCACATAAATATTGCGATCGGTCGGAGGCGGAAGCTGCATATTGTTCTTTATCCCGTCAAGCCCTGCCATCAGCATGACGGCCAAAGCCAGATACGGATTGGCGGCCGGATCCGGATTACGCACCTCGATGCGGGTGCTCAGTCCCCGCGATGCGGGAACGCGGACCATCGGGCTCCGGTTGCTTGCCGACCAGGCGACATAGCACGGCGCTTCGTACCCGGGAACGAGCCGCTTGTAAGAATTGACGGTCGGATTCGTAATCGCCGTGAATGAACGGGCGTGCTTCAATACCCCCGCCATAAATTGACGGGCGGTGACGCTTAAACCGAGCTTGTCGTTTTCATCGTAAAACGTGTTCTGATTGCCTTTGAACAAAGAAACGTGGCAGTGCATTCCGGAACCGTTCATTCCGAACAGCGGCTTCGGCATGAAGGTGGCATGCAATCCGTGCTGTCGGGCTATCGTCTTTACAACAAGCTTGAACGTTTGAATCTGGTCGGCCGCTTTGACGGCATCGGCATATTTAAAATCGATTTCATGCTGTCCCTCCGCGACTTCATGGTGGGACGCTTCGATTTCAAAGCCCATTTCCTCCAGCGTAAGAACGATTTCACGCCGGCAGTTTTCCCCGAGGTCCGTCGGCGCCAGATCGAAATATCCGCCCTGGTCGTTCAACTCCATTGTCGGATTGCCTTTTTCATCCGTCTTAAACAAGAAAAACTCCGGCTCCGGACCGACGTTCATCGCGGTGAATCCCATCGCTTCCGCTTCTTTCAAGCAGCGTTTCAGAATGCCCCGCGGGTCTCCGGCGAACGGAGTTCCATCCGGCATATACACATCGCAAATGAGCCGGGCGACGCGATCTTCCGTAACCCAAGGAAACACCACCCACGTATCCAAATCCGGGTACAAATACATGTCCGATTCCTCGATGCGCACGTATCCTTCTATGGAAGAACCGTCGAACATCATTTTGTTGTCCAGCGCTTTTTCCAATTGGCTTACCGGAATTTCCACATTTTTAATCGTGCCGAGGAGATCGGTAAACTGCAAACGGATAAACCTGACGTTTTGTTCCTTGGCGATACGTAAAATGTCCTCTTTTGTATAACTCATTACTTTCACCTCTGCCCATTATTCAACTGCAGCCCGGTCATTTCGAGTAAAAACGCGACAGTTCTCCTTGAATCAAAGATACTTGTCCGGGGCGTCTTTCCGCCCGCAACTGCTGCTTCAACAATTTATGCAGCTGGGTGTCGGACAACTCCTTGCGCTTCACTTCCGTCTGTTCCGTCAAGACCGTAGCTTCCTCCGATTCTTTTGAAACCGGCTGTAAAACCTGCTTAATCCCGGCAATGTTTACGCCTTTCTCGATTAAATCCTTTATTTCCAGAAGACGCTGCACATCGTTGAAAGAAAACAGCCGCTGATTGCCAGAAGTTCTGGCGGGCCTGACTAATTCGTGCTGCTCGTAATAGCGGATTTGCCGCGCGGTCAAATCGGTCAGCTTCATTACGATACCGATTGGGAAAAGCGCCATATTCCTGCGAATATCGCCATTCATTCCGCATCACCCTTCCAGGTTGGGATGTGATTGATTTTATTGTAACTTTGGCGAACAAATATGTCAAGTTATGTAAGGTTTAATTACAGAAAGCCTTTACACATCATATGTTCGACCGCGGTAATGACTCCGAGCTTCGCATGGGAATAGGTCAGCCCGCCTTGAACATAGGCGATGTACGGAGCCCGAATCGGCGCATCCGCCGACAATTCCAGGCTTCCTCCCTGAATAAACGTGCCTGCCGCCATAATGACCGGGTGCTCGTATCCGGGCATGTCCCACGGTTCCGGCACGACATGGGCGTCAACGGCGGAAGCTTTTTGTATCCCTTGCACGAAGGCGATCAGATGTTCCGGCGATGTGAAACGGATGGCCTGAATCAAATCCGAGCGCGGCTCGTGCCATCGGGGATGGGTGTCAAAACCGAGCTTTTCGAACATCGCGGCGGCAAAAATGCTTCCCTTCAACGCTTGTCCCACCGAATGCGGGGCTAGAAACAACCCTTGATATATGCCCCGTGCCGCACCGAGCATAGCCCCTACCTCGCCTCCGAGCCCGGGCGCCGTCAGCCGGTAGGAGGCCAGTTCCACATATTCGCGCTTTCCGACAATATATCCGCCGGACGCGGCAATGCCGCCTCCGGGGTTCTTTATCAACGAACCGGCCATAATATCGACGCCGACTTCGACAGGCTCTTTCGTTTCCGTAAATTCGCCGTAACAGTTATCGACAAACGTAATGACTCCCGGATTTAACGATTTGACGAAGGAAACCATTTCGGCGATTTGTTCCACCGTAAACGACGGACGCCAATCGTATCCGCGGGATCTTTGGATACCGACGACTTTCGTGTTCGGAGACAGTTTCTCCCGTATTCCGTTCCAATCCACGCCGCCGTCCGGAAGCAGCGCCACCTCGTCGTACGCGACGCCCCAATCCCGCAAAGAGCCGGTTCCGTCTCCCGGTTTGCCGATCACTTTATGCAGCGTGTCGTACGGTTTTCCGGTAATATACAGCAGTTGATCGCCCGGTCTCAGCAAACCGTACAGAACGGCGGCAATCGTATGGGTGCCGGACACGAAATGCGGCCTTACGAGCCCGGCTTCCGCACGAAAAACATCCGCGTAAACCCGATCCAGTATTTCCCGTCCCAGATCGTTGTATCCGTAACCGGTAGAAGAGGCAAAGTGGTAATCGCTCACCCGATGTTTCTGGAACGCTTCGATCACTTTCCACTGGTTCCTGTCGATTAATTTGTCGATTTCTTTCATTTTCGAATCAATCTCATTTTCGACGCTGCCGATAAGCGCCTCGACTCTTTCAGAAAATTGCATCGTACGCTTCTCTCCTCACCCCAAGACTCAGATGTGTTTTATTTCAGCAAGTAGGATTCCAGGGCGAAGCCGTTCTTTTCGTAGTCGTGCCGGTTCACCTTCACACGGTAAATCATGTGCTCCTCGTCCACCTCGCTGTGAACGACTTCGCCTATCCTGTAGATTAACGACAGCGCTTCTCCCCGATCCGCAGGAATGCGGAACGACTTGATGCCGCCCGACTGCTTCTCTTGTATGCTCTCTTTTACTTTCTCCAAATCCGCTTCGTTGTAGGCCGAAATATGCAAATACGTTCCTTCCGCCGTAAGCATTTCTTTTTGTTGCGGACTGCAAAGGTCGATTTTGTTGAACAGCGTGATCCGTTCTTTGCCGAGAGCGCCCAGCTCCGCTAACACCTGATCGACAACTTGCATTTGCTCTGTCCGCATATCCGATGAGCTGTCCACGACATGGAGGATGAGATCGGCTTCCAGCACCTCTTCGAGTGTGGCGCGGAATGCGGCGACCAGATCGTGGGGAAGGTTTTGAATGAATCCGACCGTATCGGTAAGAAGCACTTCACCGCCTCCGGACAGCCGGAGCATGCGGGATGTCGGATCGAGCGTGGCGAACAATGCATTTTCCACGTAAACGTCCGCGTTCGTCAGCTGTTTCAGCAGCGTCGATTTTCCCGCATTCGTGTAACCTACCAGAGCGACTTGATATAACCCCGCTTTTTTGCGCCGCTCCCTATGTAACTTCCGGTGGCGGACGACATCCCGAAGCTCGGCTTTCAAATCGGCGATACGTTTCCGGATATGCCTCCGGTCGGTCTCAAGCTTCGTCTCGCCCGGCCCTCTCGTTCCGATGCCGCCGCCCAGCCTGGATAAATTATTGCCGTGCCCGGACAAGCGCGGCAGCAAATAAGACAGCTGCGCCAGTTCCACCTGCAGAATGCCTTCCCTCGTTTTCGCCCGCTGGGCGAATATATCGAGGATGAGCTGTGTGCGATCGATGATTTTCACATCGAGCGCTTCCTCCAGGTTCCGGACCTGCGCTCCGCTCAACTCCTGGTCGAATATGGCCGTGTTCGCCCCCGTATCCGCGAGGAGGCCCTTCAATTCATCGACTTTTCCTTTGCCGATGAGCCATCTCGGATCGGCGGACGGTTTATGCTGCACCATCGTATCCAGCACGTGCACGCCCGCCGTTTCCGCCAGGCGAACCAACTCCTGCAGCGAATATGCCGCTTCCGCTTCATTCTTATTTTGTCCGGCAGTCATGAGACTGACAAGGACGGCCCTGTCTTCGACTGACTTCGTCGTTTCATGTATTTTGCTCCGCATCGTCGTTTCACCTGTTTCGTTTTAGATTCCTACATTTTATGAGGCTCTATTCTCAAATCCTCCGGACGTATGATCATCAAATCGGATTTGGAAGGAGGAGACATGTGTTGGTTCAGCAAACGAACCGCCTGATGCCTAATGGACTTCTCAATCAGGTTGCGCACATAGCGGGCGTTGCTGAAAGATGTCGGACAGCGCATTTTCTCCTGCGCAAGATGCTGCCGCAGCTTCATGACCGTTTGCGGTATGAACGTATATTCCCGTTCTTTTACCATCATTTCCGAAATTTGCACCAATTGATCGACCGAGTAGTCCGGAAAATCGATCTGGATCGGAAAGCGCGACGGCAGCCCGGGATTCGTCCTTAAAAAAAAATCCATCTCGTCGGAATATCCTGCAAGGATGAGCACAAATTGATTTTTGTAATCTTCCATCGCCTTGACCAAACAATCGATCGCTTCTTTCCCGAAATCTTTCTCGCCGCCGCGGGCCAGACTGTAGGCTTCATCGATGAACAAAAAGCCTCCGAGCGCCCTTTTTACAAGCTCACGCGTTTTCAAAGCCGTATGACCGATATATTCGCCGACCAGATCCGCTCTCTCTACTTCGATAAGATGGCCTTTGCTCAGCACGCCCATCTTTTGAAACATTCTCGCGACGATACGCGCTACCGTCGTTTTTCCCGTTCCGGGATTTCCCTTGAAAATCATATGGTATACTTGCGAATTGCTTTGCAAACCCGCTTCCGCCCGAAACTGCCCGATTTGCAACAAAGCATAGATTTCATAGATAAGTTCCTTGACGTTGTCCAGTCCGACCAGATGGTCCAATTCCTTCAGCAGTTCGGAAAAATGCCCGCTTTGAGGCAGCTGCTTCAAGCCCGGCTGATGGTCGAAATCATCCGCTGAAACGATCGGCTCCGGATTGCGAAGAACGACATTGATCTGCCGCGACGGCCTGGCTGCATTTCGATTATCGGTTGTGTATACACGTCCGTTCATCGAGAATCACCTCATTTCTTAAGGTCATAGCAGTATACGCAGGAGCCCAGAATAAGGTGCCACTGCAATCCGATCTGCGTACGGCCCGGTCACATTCATTTCGGCGCCGGATGACATGACGAGAACTATGTAATATGTATGCTTCCAAGTGCAAAAAAAGAGCAAGGGTTTAACCCTCCGCTTCTATTTTACCTTCACCGCCGCCATTTGAGAAACAAACATTTTGATTATAATGAAAAAAGCGTCCATTCAAACGTACATTTTACAAAAAACGGATGAAATATCGCGGGACGTAACAAACTAATACGGAAAGACGGTGTGAATCGAAAGGAGAAGTTCACATGCCTGCGACACAAACGCCGACAAAGCAGGCGTTCCCGCCCCAGCATCAAAACCGGCAGCCTGGAATCGAAGCGGACATGAATCCGCTGCCCATCGCGGAAGACGCGTCTTACCGGGCAAGCGGAAAATTGCTTGGCAAAACGGCGATCATTACGGGCGGCGACAGCGGCATAGGCCGGGCCGTCGCGATACTTTACGCCAAGGAAGGAGCGGACGTCGCCGTCGTTTATTTGAACGAGCATGAGGACGCACAAGAGACGAAGCGCCAGGTTGAACAGGAAGGCCGGCGCTGTCTGCTCATTGCCGGAGACATCGGGGACGAGACGTTCTGTCAACAAGCGGTGGCGCAAACGATACAGCAGTTCGGACGCCTGGACATTGTCGTCAACAATGCGGCGGAACAGCATCCGCAGCAGAGCATCGAACAGATTACGGCCGAACAGTTGGAACGCACGTTCCGCACCAATTTGTTCTCTTACTTTTATATGACGAAAGCGGCGCTGCCGCATTTGAAACAAGGCAGCGCGATCATTAACACCACTTCGATAACGGCGTACAAGGGAAGCGAACAGCTGCTGGACTACTCGGCGACTAAAGGGGCAATCGTTACGTTCACGCGCTCGTTGTCCCAACAGCTGATTCAAAGAGGCATTCGCGTTAACGGAGTCGCCCCCGGACCGATATGGACGCCGCTCATTCCGTCCACGATGCCGGCGGATCAGGTTGCCTCATTCGGCGCCGATACCCCGATGAAACGCGCCGAGCAGCCGGAAGAAGTGGCTCCAAGCTACGTGTTCCTCGCTTCCGACGACTCCTCCTATATGGCCGGGCAAATTCTTCACGTCAACGGAGGCACGATCGTTAACGGTTAATGATATTGCAGGGGCTGTCCCGTAAGTCAAATGTGTCCACCGGACGCGAACCTTATGCGATGCGTACGTGTAAGCGTACATTCGTCTCCATGAAATGGCTGCTTATGAGGCGGCCTCCTTCTCTTTCCATCCGGCAAGCAAGAGCAGCTTGTCCAGCTGCCATTTGGCGTAGGCCAGCGTCTCTCTGCCTTTGTGCCAGGGCATCCACATCACTTTTGAATCGGTCGCAGACACGACGGGATCCTTGTAGCCGAGAAACCGCGCAATATCCAAAGCCCGGGCGGCGTGATACGTATGGGTTACAATCACCGCCCGCTCCCAGCCGTTCCGTTCCATGATGCTCCGGCTGAACAATAAATTTTCGTACGTGCTTCTCGACCGGTCTTCCAGCACAATATCGTGTTCGGGCACGCCTTTGGCCGCAAGGTAGGTTTTCATCCCTTCCGCTTCCGTAACGGTCGCCCCGTTCGAATCCAATCCCCCGGAAACGATAAGTTTCGGAACGTAACCTCCTTTATACAGTTCGTATGCGTGATCGAGCCTTTCCCGCAATGCCGGACTCGGCACGTCGTTCCATAATGCCGCCCCGAGCACAATGGCCGCGTCGCGCTTCTCGCGCATGTCCTTATTATCGGCCGTATGGATAAGCCATTGAACATAGGCGGTCCATAGCGCCATGCACGCGAGTGCGGCGGCAGCAAGCTTCAGCAATAAGCGGAGCGGCGATTTTTCGCTGAATCTCCGCATTTGCGATCATCCTCCTCCATAAGCAAACCTTAGACGGAGTGCCTCAGTTGCGCGGAATTACGATAAGGCGATAATGGCATAATGGTCATATGGACGTATGGCTAGCTCCATACCCGCATGCGTTCCGCTAAATTGCTCGTATGCAGCTCGAGTTCCGTCCCGTCCGGATCGAGAAAGTTGATCGACAGCCCGGTTCCCCGTCGAACCGGCCCTCTTACGATGCGCACGCCGGATTGCGTCAGCTTCCGTACCGCTCCGCTAAAATCATCCTCATCCATTGCGAAAGCGACATGATCGACACCATACGACTCTCCCTCGGAAGACTTTAAGCCCGGCTTCTCGAGCAAGCAAATCCACGCCGTCCCCCATTCCAGATAAGCATCTTTATTTCCTTTATGGACTAGCTTCATTTGCAGCAAATCGCGGTAAAACGGCAAAGCGGTTTCCAAGCTGGAAACCCGGATCGTCACATGGTTAAACCCGGATACTTTCATTGTCAGCTCCCCCTGCATCGGATTCCATTGAAAAGCATACCATACCACGGAAAAAGGGACAAAATCAAAAACCTCCCCGCCGACATCGCGACGGGGAGGAAGATGAACAACGCTTAAGATACTTTCATATCTTCCGGTGGAAGCAGGACGATTTTTCCGTCTTCCAATGCAACTCTGACCTTGTTCGTGTCTTTTATGCCGATGGCCTCCAGGTAATTCGCGGGAACCTGCAGCCTTCCCGCTTTGTCCAGCACCGCATATTCCACATGGGATTCCTCTTCGGACGCCATTCCTTGTTCGATTTCGGCCAATTCATCGGCGTACGATCTTTTGCGGATAATTTCCGATGAAGTTTTCCCGTCGCGAATGGCGACAACGCGGTCCACTTTTTTCGCCAGCAGCGGATCGTGGGTAACGATAACGACGGTCAGACCCATATTGCGGTTCAATTCGCGGAACAAATCGAGAATTTGATTGGCCATTTTCGTATCGACGGAACCGGTGGGCTCGTCGGCCAGCAATATTTTCGGGTGGTTCGCCAGGGCGATGGCGATGGCGACCCGCTGCTGCTCCCCCCCGGAAAGCTGGTTCAATCGGTTTTTGACGCGATGGCTCAGTCCGACGGCTTCCAGCAGTTCGAGAGCGCGTTCGCGCCGGCGCCGCCCTTGCAGCAAGATGGGCAGCTCCACATTTTCCAACGCCGTTAAATAAGGAATGAGATTGCGCGCATTGTTTTGCCAGACGAATCCGACCGTCTCTCTCTTATATTTGACAATGTCGCGTTCCGTAAACTTCAGCAAATTTTTGCCGTCGACGATAAGATTGCCCGCAGAAGGCCGGTCCAATCCGCCCAGCATGTTGAGCAATGTCGATTTGCCGCTGCCGCTGTTGCCGATAATCGCCATCAATTCGCCGGCTTCCACGTGCAAATCGAGCCCCTGCAGGGCGACAACCTCCAAATCGGCCACTTTGTATATTTTCACAAGGTTTTCGCAATGGATCATCGCTTAGTCCTCCCCTAACTTGACAGCCTGATGAATTTTGATGCGGGACAGCAAGTATCCGAGAATGAACAGTCCGACGGTAATCATGAACGTGACGACGACGTAAAGCTGCAGCGAATCTCTCGGATCGAACGTAACCTGGAACGGCGGAACCTGCGTCGTCGGATTAAAGGCGATTTGGAACAGCGGAACGAACAGATGGCTTGTTGCGTTGCCGCACAGCATCCCGATGGCAATCGCCGCCCCCGACGTCAAAATTTGCTCGGTGATGAGCATGCCGATGAGCTGAGCGAACGATATGCCCATCGCGCGCAGAATTCCAAGCTGCAGGATGCGTCCGAACAGCGACAGCACCCAGTAAAGCAGGAAACCGAAGAAGCTGATGATGACCGATATGAGAAAGCCTAACGTCATGACGCCGTTTATCGCGAGCGTGAACGGGTCGTTCTTCGCTTTTCGCAGTTCTTCTCTCGTATCGATAATATTCGTTACCGGTATTTTTTTCTCGGCGATCGCGTCGTAGAGCTGCTGCCTTTCCGCATCGGGTTTCAGCTTAATCCAGACATCGTAAGGCTCGAGCGAAAGGTTGTTTTGAATGTACTGCAGGTGGCCGACCATAAACGCCGGGGCAATCGCCTTGTTGTCCACGCTTTCTTCCGTCACCTTCGGATTCGGATTGAAGCTCGGCCAATAGTCGATGACGCCGTAAACGACGAACGGATGCGGCTTCACTCCGGACCAGGATACCATGATCGAATCGCCCGGCTTCAACCCCTGCTGTTGGGCCAGCGATTTCGAGATGAGCACGGCGGACGGTTCCGATGCGATTAAGTTCAAGTAATTGTAGAAATGATGCGGCAGCAGCCGATCTTTCATCCATGCCGTCCGTCCGAACTCGTCGGTTTCAATGCCCATCAAAGTGAACGTTCCGTTTTTGCTGCCGGCTTCAAATGTAGCGCCCGGTTTGACAAACACTTTGGCGGCGTGTTCGACGCCGGGAAGCTCGGTAAACGGCTGAAACGGCGGCTCGGTCCATTGGGTTCTTTTCGGCACGATTTCGCCGCTGAGCACTTTGTCCAGATCGACCTGCTCTTCCGCGGGCTGGGCTCCGGGCGCTCCGCCGCCGCCCACCGGCGCGTCGTTTTCCCACCTGACCTGCAGCACGATGTCGGCGCCGTTTTTGTAGCGGATTTTATCTTCCGTGTTTTGGTTCATCGTCCGTGCCGCACTGGCGCTGAACAATCCGGTGGCGATCGTAATGATCAGGAACACCATGAGAAACTGATACTGCGTGCTCGATCGTCCCACCTGGATTAATGTGGAATACAGCGACGGCGGCCACCATTTGCGGCCGAGCCAATAGACGAGCCGGATAAACAGCGGATAAATTCTCAGGATGACAAGCCCCAACCCGAGTATAAACAAAGCGGGCACGAGGAACAGCAGCGGGTCGATTTTCAAATCGGCGGAATCGACGCCGAGCGACATCAGATCGCTCATCCGATCTCTGTAATTTTTCAAACCGTACAACGAAACGCCGATGAGAATGATGTCGATAAAAAATCGATGCCAGAACGATTTCTTTTCCTTTCTCGCCATCTGCTGTTTGTGGCCGACTATGGTCGCCCTCGTAGCCAAGAACGCCGGAATGAGCGTCATGAACAGGGAGCTCGCTACCGCATAAAACGCATATTCGTAAGCGTCCCGGTCGATCCTTACTTTTAACGCCGCTCTCTGCACAAACTCCAAAAATCCGTTGGACGCGCCGAGTATTTTCGTGAACACCATCCCGAAAAAAGGTCCGACGATAAACGCGACTATACCGAGCAAAGCGCCTTCGATAAAGTACGCGAGCATGATTTGCCAACGGCTCGCGCCGCGGCTACGCAATACGGCGATTTCCGTCTTTTGCCTGTCCATAATCAAATTGGAAACCATGAACAGGTAGAAGCCGAGCATAATCATGACGGGAACGTTAAGCGACCATAACATGATGCGCAATTTCTTTTCTTTCTCGAAATACGTTCCGATCGTTTGCAGCGCGTTCATTTTGGTGCCGTAGTTTTTAAAGTTGCTCGCCAAATAATGTTCCAGCTGTTTGTGCGTGCTGATCAACGTTTTCACGTTGTTCAGATCCATTTGCGAATAATCGAGAGCGAAATACCAGTAGCTTGACCGGACCGGAACGACTTTGTTGGATGTAAAGTCTTTTTCGAACAAGTCAAAGTCGATGAAAAACGTGGAGTTGTAGTTCGACAAATGGCTGTTGTACCAGTACAGGCTGTCGTAGTCTTTTCTGTCGATGACCCCGACCGGTTTTATCTTTAACGGAGCGTTGGTCTTCGCGTTTTTAATCGTAAATTCGTTGCCGAGCACCATTTTCAAATTGGTTAACGCGCCTTCGACAACAAGCGCCTCGTATACGCCGTTGACCGGCTGTTTCGCCGGGAGACGTCCGTCGACCAGTCTGATGTTTTTTTCCAAATCCGTCATGGCGCTGATTTCGGCGATCCGGTTTACCCGCGCATCGACTTTTTCGGTATCGGTCGGAACGAGTTGAAACTTATCGGTCGAACGTTCGCGGACGTACTGGAGAATCGGCAGGGTAAAACCGGGCATCGCGGTGTTTTTCATATATTCGTCCACTTGCTGCACCCGTTTTTGCCTATCCTCCGGCTTAATCTCTTCGCCCATATAAATCGACGACCAGTGCGCCCCCGGGTATTGACCGGTATCCAATTGCAGATTTTCCAAATCCTTCACAAGCATGCGCTGGAGAATCGCGCTGGAATAAATCGGCATACTGCTGACCAAGGCTACGGATAGGATAAGTCCCAGCAGTAAGCTTAACTCCAGCCATTTATTTTTGATCATCTTGCGAAGAATCATGACTAACAATGCCACTGAAGACTAGCCTCCTTGGGAATCGGGATACGCTTCCCGCCCCGGTTATTGTAAAATCACTTTCTGGCCTTCTTTCAGCCCTTGGACGATTTCCACTTCCGTGGACGCTTCAATGCCCTTCTCTACGTCGACTTCCTTGCGGCTTTCTCCTTCAAGGATTTGCACATAATTGCGCCCCATGTAAGTCCGCAGTCCGCGCTTCGGAATAATCAGCGTATTGTCGCGCTTTTGCGTGGTGATGACGATATCGGCGAGCGTACCAATCTCCACGTCCTTCGGTATCGGGTCGAGCACTTCGATGTACAGCGTCTTCGCATATTTTTCCGACAAGCGCTGATCTTCAACAATCGGCGCAGATGAAGGCGTTTGCACGACCTTTCCTCTCAATGTCTTCGATTTCAGCTTGATGTCGGCCGCCATCCCCACCTGTACGTCGGACACATCGTTAGGATTGGTTACTTCGTAGGCGATTCTCATCCCTTTGGTGTCGGCGATGCTGACCATGACTTTGTATTCGCCGATCACGTCCCCGGGTTTCAAGTCTTCGACGAACGTAACGATGCCGTCCATTTCCGCCAGCAATTTCCGTTCGGCGATCGTTTGGCGGACTTTTTCCAATTTAACTTGGGCCACCTCAAGTTCCATCATTTTTACTCTCATGTTTTTCGTATCCTGTTGTTCTTTGGCTTCTTCGAGGCCGACTTTCGCTTTTTCCACTTCCAGCTGCTTTTCCTTCAGGTCCAGATCCAATCCGGTCTCGTCAAGCTGAATCAGCAGGTCGCCCTTCTTCACTTTATCGCCGGCTTTGACGTTGACGGCCATCACTTTGCCGCCGGATTGCTTGAACATGTGATGCTTGATGTTCGTCGGCTCGAATACCCCGACGCCTTTCACCTGGCGGGAGATGCTGCCCCGCTTCACCTCAACGGTTTCGTACGATTCCTTCTTCGGCTCCACGAGCGGAGGTTTCAGCGCCTCCTCTTCCTTCGGGATTAAAGAGCATCCTGCCGACACCGCCATGACGCAGCCTGCAACGAGCACTTTCAACGTCCTGAAACTAACCTTGGTCAACAATTTGTCCATCCTCCAATGCATAAACTTGGTCAACAATTTCCATGATGGCCGGATCGTGCGTTGTGAGCACAATGGTCATCCCTTCATTCTTCACCAGATCTTTAAACACTTTGATGACCTGCAGCCCCATCTTGCTGTCCAGTTCGGCCGTAGGTTCGTCCGCCAAAATGAGCGTAGGCTTGTGCGCGATGGCGCGCGCGATCGCCACACGCTGCTGTTCGCCCCCCGACAATTCGTACGGACGGTGCTTCATTCTCGCCTTTAACCCTACGTATTCCAACGCTTGTTCCGCCAACTCTTTATGATCTTTAGCCGGCACTCCGGCAATGCGCAATCCGAACTCCACATTCTCGTACGCAGACATTAAAGGCACAAGAGCGAACGACTGGAAAATGAGCCCCATATGGACCCGGCGCAATTCATTTCGCTGTTTTTCCGACAAACTGGTAATCTCTTGACCGCGAAAATAAACGGCGCCTTCCGTGGGACGATCCAACGCGCCCAGCAAGTTGATGAGCGTCGTTTTTCCCGAACCGGAGCGGCCCTTCAACGCTACCAATCTGCCGTAAGGAATCGACAGGTTGGCCCCCTTCAACGCATGCACGGCTCCTTCTCCCCGGCCGAACACCCGTTTGATGCCGACCGCTTTCAATACCGGTTCTTGTACAGAGGCTTTCGGATTTCTTAACGTTTGCTCTGCTGTCAAGTCCATAATCCTCCCCACCATCTCCTGAAAATATATCGATTTTCGGATGAATCCAAGGATACGATCATAATGTAACCCTTTTCAAAGCAATAATAAAGACACCTTTTGTTGGATATGGTGTCTATTTGTTCTGTAGATCGAATTCTTTCGGCGAGCACCCGACAAACCGTTTGAACGTTTTGGCGAACGATTTCGGATCGGAGAATCCTACCGACTCGGCGACCTCGTATATTTTCATTTCCCCCGAGCGCAGCTTCTTCTTCGCTTCTTCGATGCGGATTTTCGTCAGCGTTTCGATGAGCGACTCTCCCGTCTCCCGGCTGTACAAGTCGCTTAAATAGCTGCGGCTCAATTTGACGTGATCCGCAATATCCACCGTGCCGATGTTCCGGTTGTAATTATCCTTCATAAACTGAATCGCCTTTCGGATGAACGGGTTGGCGAGCGCCGTCTGCGACACTCCTCCCCACCTTCGGTTCCACAATTCCCTCATCGCTTCCGCCAGCCATTCGTTCAACGCACGGATATGAGGGCAAGATTGAATCGCTTCCAGCGAAACGTACCGCTGTTCGTAATCGTCCATATTCGAATACCCTTGATCTTTCGCATATCCGGCCGCAAGCCCCATCAATTCGAACATGAACCCGTGCAGCTTGGCGATATTCGGTCTGGCTTCCGCCAAGGCGCGCCCGATCCGTTCCGCATTGTAGTAAATGCCGTCCGCATTGCTGCTCGCAATGGCGCGAAGCAAGTCGTTCCGCTGTTCGTAAGGCAGCGCCGCGTCTTGCGGCAAATCCGCGCAGTCGTCCCATACGATTCGTTCCGCCGAAGGGGAATAGTAACGGTACTGCAGCTGTCTCGAATGAAGCGACATATTGCGGGCCAGATCGGCAAGTTTAAACATCGGCGGGCCGATGCAGATGACGAGCTGTTCGCCGCCGGGACCGAGCTCTTTTTCGATTTGGCCGGCCAGCTGTTCCGCTTTGCCGAAGCGTTGCCGGTGCAGCGTGTGCGCCGACTGTCCCGGTTCGCTCGGATAAAGCAGCAGCAGGCTGTTGTCCTGCCATCTTACCGTTGCCGCGCAATCGGCAAACTCCCATTCGGCGATCGAGAATTTGATCGCTGGCGGCCATTGAATCAGAATGCTGTACAAACCTTTTGTGTCGGCGAACAAATCCTGCTCCAGAACCGGATCGGCAGCTTCGCTTTCCAGATAATGCCTGATACGGGCGGCAAGCTGGTACTGCCGCGACTGCTCCAGCTGCTGCTGCCACTGGGAAATCCGCTGTTTCGTTTCCCGTTCCTTCTCCAGTTTCGCTTTTAAGGAATTCAAGATTTCAATCAGTTCGTCCGGCTCCATCGTCGGCTTCAATATATAGTCTTCAGCTCCCAGCTTCATCGCTTCCTTTACGTAGGAGAAGTCGTCCAGGCAGCTCAGCACCAGCACGCCCAGTTCGTCGGTGACGGAGCGGGCTTTGCGGATCAATTCCAGGCCGTCCATTTTCGGCATGCGAATATCGGTCACCAAAATATCGATTTTCATGGAGGAGATCATATCGAGCGCCTCTTGTCCGTCGGAAGCCTCCCCCACCAGATGGAACCCGTGCCGCTCCCACTCTACGAGAGTGCGCAGCCCGATGCGTATGATAGGTTCGTCGTCGACAATGAGCAAGTTCATCTTGATTACTCCTCACTCCGGTGTATTGGCAAGGACAACCGGACGGTCGTCCCCTGTTTTTCTTTGCTGAAAATGTGCATTTTGTAATCAGGACCGTAATACAACTTAATCTTTTCGCGAATGTGATTGAGTCCGATGCCGCTCATTTTTTCTTTGACGCCTTGTTTTTTCCCCGTCTCGTCCGGAGAATGATCCGGCATCCCTTGGCCGTTGTCTTCAACCTGGCACATTAACAGATCGCGATCGATCCAGGTCTTGATCGTAATGACTCCGTCCCTGCTGCTCGGCTCGATTCCGTGGATGAGCGCGTTCTCCACGAGCGGCTGCAAAATTAACCGCGGTACGAGGCACAGCAAAGTAACGGGCTCGATATCGTAATGGACCTTGACTTGATCGCCGTAACGAAACGATTGAATTTCCATGTAGTCTTTGATCAGGCCGATTTCTTCACGGATGGTGATGAAATCGCCTTTTTTTCCGAGGCTTGCCTGCAGAAGCCGGACCAATGCGCTGACGACTTCGGAAATTTGCGGCGTTTTATGAATTTTGGCCACCCATTTGATCGTATTGAGGGTGTTGTACAGAAAATGCGGGTTTAACTGGTACCGCAGCGCCTCGATTTCCGCTTCCTTTTTCAAAGCTTCTTCGTGCTTGACCTGCTTGATCGTCTCCTCCAGCCGGTTCAGCATCTGGTTGTAGCTTTCGCCGAGATCGTTGATTTCCCCGGTGCTCCTCGCCGTCCAGTACGCTTTCAAATCTCCGAGCTCAGCGCGCTTCATGAGCATGCGCAAATGGTGAATCGGCTTGATGAACAATCTGGAGAAGATAATCGAGCAAACGGCGGATACGACAAGCAGGACGATGAAAAACAGGATCAGCGTATTGCGCAGCGCCCGCCACGCCGATGCCAAATACTGGTTTTTCACTTCAATGACCGAAATCCACGTTTGCTGCGGGAGTTCCAATACGTTTCTCGATAAAATGGTGTCATTGTCGCTGTTGACGACGATTTCCGGTTTTTCCCAATCACGAAACACGCCGGCGTAATCAAATTTTTTCGTGCTGCTGTAAATGACGGCCCCCTCCTTGTCGAAAATGGCCTGCCGGACGATGGGATTGTCATTCTGAATGTCGCCGAGCAGCTTGCTGAAATTCAAAATGATGGCGATGTGTCCTCTGACGACTTCCGTGGTCAGATCATACAGGGGCGCGACAAAGCGGATGCCGTACGGCATTTTCCCCCCGTTATCATATGTCTGGTACTGGCGATCCGTTTTGTTGACGGGAAAAAACATCATATCCGCCGCCAATATGTTGGAGTTTGGGCAGATGGAAGTGCCTTTTTCCTTGTATGAAACGCAAATGTCGGTAATATATTTCGAGGTTTTCATCTGAATCGCGAACAAGTGGTCAAGCCGCGCTTTGAACGTTTCTTCGTTGTACGATTCGTCCGACCCGCCGGTTAAAATATATTTTTGCACCAGGTAGTCCGAATTGATGTTCGTGGCGATATGGTCCATGTTCACGAGTTCCGCGTGAATGCGCCGCAAAATTTGCTCGTGCGTTCTTTTTACGTGGTTCTTCAGTTCTTCGTGCGCATAAAAAGTGGACTGCTGATAAAATACAAAGAGAGCGCTTAACAGCGGAACAGAACCGACCACGAGCAAATAGAGCAGAAGTCGGAACTGGAAGGTGCGTACGGGCAAGTTCGAGAACAACCGAAGTAACCGTTTCATAGTTCACCTGATTCATCCGTTGCCGATTTGTTATCCTAATTTTATTCGACACGAATCATGAAATTCCTACTTGTCGACGAAAAAGGGGGGCGATTCGCCCCCGAGGCTGTTGAGAAAGTCCCAAGTAAAGTTTTCTGCATTTGAGAAAGTGGGGGTATCTGCCTACACCACTGTTAAAATCGCGTTATCTTGAATGGATTCTTCGGTAATAACAGCGATTTTAAAGGTGGCCGTAAACTTTCTGGCAGATACCCCACCCCCTATTTTAAAGAAAACTTGTCGTTGGGACTTTCTCGTCAATCTAAAAAGGGGGCAATTCGCCCCCCTTTTACCGCGTTCCGTTCAATATGTCGCCGAAATTGATGATGCCGCTGCCGCGATCGCGATCTTCGCGGAAGCCGTTTCTCCGCGCATTGTTCTGGATGTCCGGCGTTTGCGGCTGCACTTGCCCCGTGCGATCCTGCGTTCCGCTTCCGCCTTCTCCCTGCCCGGCACCGCCGGTGCCGGGAACCGTCTCAGTCCCGTCGCCGGGGGTATTCGGGTTATCCTGCGGAAGGTCCGTCGTTCCGTCGCCCGGCGGCTGCTGTTCCCCGGTACCGTCCGGAGGCGCCAGCTCGCCCGTATCACCCGGAAGCGGCTCATCGGGACTGTTCGGATCCGTACCGTCCGGCAAATTCATATCCGGGGGAAGCATGTCGCTCGGAATTGTGACTTCGGCGATGTTGGACCTGTCGCCCTCCAGCTTGGCGTCGATCCGGTAAGGGATGACGTAGTACCGGTATGTTTTCCCCGGTTCGACGGAAATATCCTTGACTTCCGCCGTTGTCGAAGTAACGAGTTGCGTATATTTTTCCTCCGCCGCTTCTTTCCGGTACACCCGGTATTCGATGTCGCCTTTCTGCGGCGTCCACTGCAGTTTCACTCCCTGCTCCTCGGGGACATACACCGCGGTCAAATCGGTGACGGCCTTCGGCGGTCTTGCCAATTCCGGAACCCCTTCCGGCTTCGCGAACCGGACTACCGGTTTGCCGGCCAAAGCTTTCGACATCACATCCGCAAACAACTTCGCCGGCGCGCCGCTTCCGATAGTGACATAATGTCTGGCGTCGGTTTTGTCAAATCCCATCCAAACGGCTGCGGTCCATTCCGGAGTATACCCGACGAACCAAACGTCGCGGTTGGCGCTGCTGTTATTGATTCCGTCGATGCCGAGTTCCGTCGTACCGGTCTTTCCTGCCACCGGGCGGTTGATTCTCGCCCTTTTCCCCGTACCGTTCTCCACGACGCTCTGCAGCATCAATGTCATATAGTACGCCGTTTTGGGGCTCATCACCTTCTTCTGTTCGGGTTTGAACTGGTACACCTGCCGTCCGTCCCGATCGACAATTCTCTCGATGGCGTGCGCCTTGTTCATCACACCCCCGTTGGCAAACGCTCCGTACGCCTGCGCCATCTGCAGAGGGCTGACGCCTTTCTTCAAACCGCCCAACGCGATGCCGAGCTGATTCTTGTCTTCGGGTTCCAGAGGAATGCCCAGATCGGCGGCGAATTCGACCCCCTTCTTTATGCCGATTTCGTTCAGCAGCCATACGGCAGGCACGTTGATGGACTGCTGCACCGCATAGATCATCGTCACCTGGCCGCGGTACCGGTTATCGTAGTTTCTCGGAGTGTAATTCCCGAAAGACATCCGCTCGTCCTTCAGCAGCGAATACGGATTCCAGTTTCCGGTTTCCAGGGCGGGAGCGTATGAAACGATAGGCTTGAACGAAGAACCCGGCTGACGGGGCACAAGCGCGCGGTTCAATCCTTTTCGCACGTAGTCCCTTCCGCCGACCATCGCTACGATCCCGCCATTCTTGTGATCGACGATGACCATGCTGCCCTGCATCTTCTGTTTCGGCCCGTCTTTCTGAAAATAGTTGTCGTTTTCAAAAGCCGCTTCCAGCGTTTGCTGGGCTTTCGCATCCATCGTCGTATAAATGTGATAGCCGCCAAGGTTCAGTTCTTCTTCAGAAATGCCCGCCGCCTCGGCAGCCTCCTTCTGCACGTAATCGACGAAGGCCAAATACCGCTTCTTGTCGCGATTGACCGGCACATGAAACTCTTCGGCGTTGGCCGCATCCATCTCCTCTTTAGTAATGTAGCCTTGCTCATACATCAATTTGAGCACGACCGCCCTGCGATCTTTGGCGTTTTCCGGACTGTCGAGCGGATTAAAGTTTGCCGGCGATTTCGGAATCCCCGCCAAAGTGGCCATTTCCCCGAGCGTCAGCCCGTTTTTTCCGTCCAAATCCGATTTGCCGAAATAAAGCTCGGCCGCTGCCTTGACCCCGTAAACGCCGTTGCCGAAATAAATCTGGTTTAAATATTTTTCCAAAATTTCATCTTTCGTGTAGTTGCGCTCCAGTGCGAGCGCGATGGACGCCTCGGTCGCTTTGCGGAACAACGTCTTGTCCCATGACGTAAAGAAAATGTTTTTCGCGAGCTGCTGGGTTATCGTGCTGCCGCCTTCAACGGCGCCGCGGTGGACGATATCTTTGTACAGCGCTCTGCCGATCGCCCAAATGTCGATGCCCGCGTGTTCGCTGAACCGCCGGTCTTCCGTTGCGATGAACGCTTCCGCCAACCGCTGCGGCATTTCGCTCAACGTCACATATTCCCGGTTTTGCCGGTACAGCTTCGTTATCTCTTTGCCCTGCGCATCATAAATGATAGACGTTTCCGGCATCTGCATCTTGTCCCAATTTTGCCTGAGCAGCCGCTCGCCGTTAATGATGATGAACAGATAGCCGGCCATGGCGCAAAACACCGCAAACGCCGCCGTCATCAGCGTCCATGCGAAAAATCTTTTTTTATTGAATTTCTTTGCTTTCTTTTTCTTAGGGATTGGTTTTTTGCGAGTTCTGGTTGTCATCATTCCGACTCCTTCTCCGCATTTCTTAAGAAAAGAACAACCCTGGTTGGCCGGGTTGCTCCATTCTTTTGTCTATAGACGTTTGCATTATCGAAAAAGTTGCTTATTCATCCCCGCTGTTATCCTGCATTAAGGACACCGGTCGTTGAGGTGTGAATGTCGAGATCGCATGCTTGTAAACCATCTGCTGCCGACCTTCGCTGTCGATAATGATCGTGAAATTATCGAACGCCTTGATGGATCCTCTAATCTGAAAACCGTTGGTCAGATAGACGGTAACCGGAACGCTTTCCTTGCGAAGCTGGTTCAAAAAAATGTCCTGAATATTGATCGATTTGTTCATGGACTGGGACCCCCCTATATGAATTCACATCGTTTTCAAATATATTCCTTCTGAAAGTGAAACTTTCCTGCTATTATATCATTTATTTGCCGCAAATGCTCAGAAAAATTTGCCATTTCCCCGACATCGACCCAATGGATGTCTTTCATCCGGCGAAACCAGGACAACTGCCGCTTGGCAAATCTTCGCGTGTTTCGTTTCAGGATCGCGACGGCTTCCTCGAATCCGCACTCCCCTTCCAGATAGGCGGCGATTTCTTTATACCCGAGAGCCTGCATGGACACCATGTCCCGCGTGCAGCCCTTCTCCAGCAAGCTTCGGACCTCCTCGACCAAACCTTGCCGCAGCATATCGTCCACCCTGTCTTCAATTCGTTTATAAAGCAGACTTCTGTCCATTGTCAATCCAATGATACATAATTCGTAAGGAGATTGTTTTTTTTGTCCGCGCAAATGCTCCGACACCGTGCGTCCCGTGGCGCGGACGATTTCCAGCGCCCGGATGATTCTTCTTTGATCGTTCGGATGTATGCGTTTCGCGGCTTCGGGATCGATCTGCGCGAGCCTTTCGTGCAGCATAGCGGTACCGTGCCGCTCCGCGTAATCTTTCAATTCGCGGCGGTAATCGTCGTCGGCCCCGCCTTCGCTAAACTCGTAGCCGTAGCACAACGATTCGATATACAGTCCCGTACCTCCTACAATGAACGGAAGACGGCCCCTTCCATGAATGTCCCGGATCAAATCCGACGCCATTTCCTGAAATTCGGCCACGGAAAAAGGTTCGTCCGGATCGCGGATGTCGATCATATGATGGGGCACGGCCTTTCGCTCCTCCAGGCTCGCCTTGGCTGTTCCGATATCCATTCCGCGGTACACCTGCATCGAATCTCCGGATATGATCTCGCAGCGGTGCAGTTTGGCAATGTTGAGGCTTAGTTTTGTTTTTCCTACCGCCGTCGGGCCGACGAGGACAAGCAGATTCGGTTTTTCGGGAACCTGCGTCACAGTGCAATCACTCCGTAAGCTATTTTAGAGCCGCTTCGTTCAATTCGGGAAAATCCCAAACGGGCGAATTCCCGGCTGTTCCGGTGTTCTTTCATCACCACCGATTTGCGCGCCACCCTGCACGCGTGTTCCACCGCTTCCTCGGCTAACGGCCGGTGGTTGGCAATCTCGCGCAGCGGAGACATGGCGCTCGATTTATCGACGGGAATGCGGAACATCGGATCGAAATAAACGACGTCGACGCTGCGATCCGGAAGCCCGGCCAGATAGGTTCCGTGTTCCGCGTGCTCTATCTTGACCCGCCGCATCGCTTCGTTCGCCTCCTCCAAATCCGAAGCGTACGTCTTCAACCCTTCCGCCACCAGAAAATAAAGGATCGCTTCGCTCTCGAGCGCGGTAACTTGTCCGTCCGGGCCGACGGCATAGGAAAGCACGATCGAATCCGAAGCAAGACCCGCCGTGCAGTCCAGAACGGCATCTCCGGGCAGCACGCCCGCAGCGTCCAGAAGAACGTCCGTTTCTCCGCCAAGCAGCCTTTTGATGCGAAGCAAAGCGGTGCTAGGATGAAAGAAGAGCGGCGATTCCGTGCCGGGGTAATATTTCATCTCCCGTTCCGTTACAATTAATATGTGCGGATCGCGGAAAATCATCCTGAGCTTGGCGAGCGACCGCCTTTTCCGCGGCACCCACAGACCGTTTAAAGCGGCAGCCGCCTGCTTGGAGCGGGCTTCGTCCCCGGCGGTAGGATCGTAGGCCGTCGTCACGATCATGGCATCACCTGCAAAGAACATTTTCTGCTGCATCATTCATTGTACTACATATGCGCCTCAGATGAAAATTTTCGCCGCGGCGTGAAACCTTTTCACGGCAGACGCGTAATCAGAAGCATAGACTGCTTTTAAAAAAATAAGGAGGAACGCAATATGTCCATCTTCAAACGTTTGCGCGATCTTACACTTTCCAACATCTACGCCCTGATTGAAAAAGCGGAAGATCCGGTAAAAATGACGGACCAATACTTGCGTGACATGCAGGAGGATTTGGAGGAAGCGGAAAAAGCGGTGGCGGCGCAAATCGCTCTGGAAAAGAAATTCAAGCAGCTCTATGAAGAGCAGCTCGCCCTGGTGCAAAAACGCGATGAGCAGGCGCATATCGCGGCGCAGGCGAAAAATATCGATCTGGCCCGCCGGGCGCTGGAAGAGAAAAAGGCCACGGAGCAGAAAATGAACGAGTACAAAATCAGCTACGATCAGAACAAAGCGGCGGCCGACAATCTGCGCGAGAAGCTGCAGGAAATGCGCAAGCAGTTTACCGAGCTGAAAAACAAACGGGAAACGCTCGTTGCCCGCGCCAACGCCGCCAAAGCGCAGACGGAAATCAACAAAGCGATGTCCGGATTCGGTTCGGATACGGCATTGTCCGGACTGAAGCGCATGGAAGAAAAAGTGCGGCAGATGGAAGCGCAGGCCGAAGCCAGCAACGAATTAACGAAAAAAGAAAAATCGCTGGACGAGGAATTCGAACAGCTCGGAAAAGATAAAGCGATCGAAGACGAGCTTGCGGCACTGATGAAAAAGTATGAAGGACAGGGGTAAACCGCTCCGCGGTTTCCCTTTCTCTGTTTATGTGGAGGAGGAACGATTATGACGCTGAACAACGTGCTGGCCATCCTCGTCTGGACAGGCGCGGGGGCCGTTCTGCTATTCATCATTATGTGCATTGATTCTCTTTTTACCCGATATAAGGACTTGGCGGAAATCAAGCGGGGCAATGCCGCCGTAGCCGTCCGGTTCGTGATGAAGCTGCTCGCGCAAGGGTACATTTTATCCCAATCGATTGCCAAATCGAACGACTTATGGGAAGCGCTCGTCGTGTCGTTCGTGTCTTTTATCGTTCTGCTCGTGCTTGAAGCCCTCGTCCGCTTGATTTTATCGCTTACTGCGGGACTCTGCCTGAGTGAAGGCGCGCGGGAAGGGAAAATCGCATACGCTCTCGTGGAAGGATCGCTGCATATGGTCGGCGCGTTAATCATCGCCGCCTGTCTGTAATCGGCAAAATCGGAACGGTAAGGAGTATCGACGATGAGTTTGTTTACGCGAATCAAAAACTTGCTGAAAAAACCGGAACCCCCGAAGGCGGATAAGAGCCCGCTCACTTTGGGGCCCGGCGACATTTGCGAAGTATCATTGGTGACGTACCAGGTGACGGGACGCACGAAGCCTATGAGCCGCAACGCCGTTTTCCTGACGCTGCGGGACGGAAATTCAATCCAATACTTGTATATTGAGGAACGCGAGAAAACGTCCTTTTCATTGTACTCCGCCATTGACGGACGTCTGGAATCCGTCGATGAAGTGCCCACGACCATCGAGTTGGATGGGCGGGCGTACCATCTGGAAGAACAGTACGCGGGAAACGTGACCGCAGCCGGCCATACGCCGTTCGGAAAATCCGGCGAGCAGCACGTTTGGCAGTTCCAGTCGGACGATCGGAAATTGTTGAGAATCGAATGGCAGGACGGGCGTTTCATGCTGTATGAAGGAGAGTCCGTTCTTCCCGCCGATGTGCAAATATTACGCGGTTCCTAGGAGTGAATGCGCATGTCTCGACGGCTGCTTTACACGTTGAAAATGTTGCTGGCTGCCAGCTTGTTCGTTTCCGTGCTCGTCGGATGCGGAGAGCCGCGGATAAGCGAGACGTATCCGCTCGAATCGGTCAATCACAGCGGCTCGCAAACGTCTTATGTATACCGCGCCGCCAACCGGACCGTTCCGGACGTGGCCCGCGAACTTGCCGAACAGCGGCAGCCCGAACAGATGTCCAAAGAAGATCCGGAAAGAATGTTTCTCGTCTATCCCGACGAACTGTACCACCTGCAGCGGGATCCGGACCGGCCGCAGGACACGATCATCGAAGTGGACAATAAAGAGTATGTGCGGGAAAATTACGACCCTTCTTTCCTCCAGGGCTTCCTGCTGGCGAGTTTGCTCGACGATTTGTTCGATCTGGGAAAACGGGGGACGCACGGCGATTACCGGGGCTATACAACGAGGAATGAGCATAAGCCGAATACGGTGTTCCGGGCGCCGACCGAAGCGGAACGAAAAGCCGTTCCCCCCATCACCGTTCAAGGATCGGGCACGATCATCAAACGCGGAAAAACGGCCGTTTCCGTCGGTTCGGACGGGAAAATATTCAAAAAAGACACTTCGGCCGATTCGTCCGCCGGTTCAACCGGAAAAATCATCCGTTCGAAAAGCAAAACGTTTTTCGGCGGAAGCGAAGTGAAAACGAAATCCGGCTCGCTGTTTTCTCCGAGAAGCCACTCTCCCCCGAAAACGAGAGTCGGAGGTTTCGGCAAAATCACGAGGCGAAGATAGGGCGCCCCGCCCTGCTCACATGACCCGCTTGAACATTTTCTCCAATTCATAGGTGGAAAAGCTGACGACGATCGGCCTGCCATGCGGACACGTATAAGGGTTGCGGCAGGCGCGCAGCTTGTGAAGCAGCGCCTCGATTTCCGCCATGCTTAATTTGTCGTTCGCTTTAATCGATGCTTTGCAGGAGCATAGAATAGCCGACTTTTCGCGCAATTTGGCCAGATCGACCGCTTTTTTCTCGGTGATAATCCAGTCCGCCATCTCTTCGATGACGGATTTTTCTTCGCCGCGCGGTAACCAGTGGGGATAAGAGCGGACGATGAAGGCGCCTCCGCCGAAATGCTCCATATATACGCCCGCAAGCTCGAACAAATGGAGCCGCTCCTTCAAAAGCTCGGCTTCCGCCGGCGTAAATTCCAGTGTAATCGGAATGAGCAGCTCCTGGCTGGCCTGGGCCGGGTTGCCGAACTGCTCGTAGTAGTATTCATAGTTGATCCGTTCATGCGCCGCATGCTGATCGATCAAAAACAACCCTTCTTCGTTCTGCGCCAATATGTAGGTGCCGTGCATTTGCCCGATCGGGTGCAGCTCGGGAAAAGCGGGGGCCTGGGGGATGTTTTCGCCATCGGCGGCCGGCGCGATCTCCCGCATGATTTGCGGCGACGCCGCTTCGGTCCGCCGCCTATGCTTGTCCCCGTTTACCGGATACGTCCCCCCTACGGAGGGCGAATGGCTGCTGCTGCTTCCGTTTCCGTTCCTTTGGTTCGCTTCATCGGGACGCCACGGCTCCCGAGGCTCCGTTTCCGCTTGCGTGAACATGCGCTGCTGCGGCGGCAGGGGAGCGTCGTTCCTGTCCGTCCGGTAAAAATCGATCCGCTCCTGCACGACTGCCGTCTTGGCACCGGCGGATTTGCCGGCGGCCGGAATGAGCACCTCGCTCTGCAGCGCCTCTCTGACCGTCTGTTCGACAAAACGCACAAGCTCCGCCTCCTTGCTGAAGCGAACTTCCAGCTTGGAAGGATGAACGTTGACGTCGACAAGGGCGGCATCCATCCCGATATGCAGGACGACGATGGGAAACCGGTTGATCGGCAGCAGCGTATGATACGCGTTCAGCAGCGCATGCGCAAGAGCGTGGCTGCGGATATACCGGCCGTTTACAATGACGGATACGGCCGAGCGGTTCGCACGGGTCAACTCCGGCCTGGACACGTATCCCGAAACCGTGTAGTCCGGGTTCTCTCCCGACACCCGGATCATGCCTTTGGCGACGGACGAACCGTAAATCGCCGCAATGACCTGCAGCCTGTCCCCGTTGCCCAGCGTTTGCAGCAGCAAATTGCCGTTATGGCGGAGCGTGAAGGCCACCTGCGGATGGGCCAAAGCAAGGCGGTACATGTAGTCCGATATATGGCCAAGCTCGGTTTGCACGGTTTTCATATATTTCAGCCTGGCGGGCGTATTGTAGAACAGTTCCTTCACCCGGATATCCGTCCCGCGGGCGGCAGCCGTTTCCTCGAACGATTTCACCGTGCCGCCTTCGATGACGATTTTGCTGCCGAGCCCGTCGGCCTGCGCCGAAGTGACGCACTCCACCTTCGAAACGGCGGCAATGCTCGGCAGCGCTTCACCACGAAATCCGAGACTGCGGATCCGGAACAGATCTTTCCCGGATGCAATCTTGCTGGTCGCATGCCGGAAAAAAGCCGCCCGGCAGTCGTCGGCGTCCATTCCCGAGCCGTTGTCGGCGACGCGAATCAGCTGCAGCCCGCCTTCTTCAACGGTGACGTCAATCTTCGTGCTTCCCGCGTCGATGGAATTCTCCACCAGTTCCTTTATGACCGACGAAGGCCGTTCCACGACCTCGCCCGCCGCGATTTGGTTGGCGATATGCTCGTCAAGGATGCGGATTTTGCCCATAGTCAGTTCCCCTTTGCCGTCAGAAGAGTAATCTTGTTCCCTTCCGCCTTCCACAGCAGCTGTGCAAAGGCGTCGTGAAAGGCCGACAATTCAATATAGCCGGTTCCTTTGTCGAGCAGCAAAGCGCCGTCCGCTGCGCCGAAAGCCTTTTTCACGCCGCCGGAATCAATTTCCACCTGCTTCGTCTTCGGATTCCAGTTCACCTTCGCGCTGATCATCGCCGACAATACTCTGGAAGGCACATAAATCCGCGTTTGCCGCTGTACGTAGGGAATCCTGTCGTCAAGACCGATGCCGTTAACCGACAAGGAATGCCGGTCGAACGTGATTTGGACGTTTTCCATGCCGGCGGCATGCAGTGCGGTAATCAGTTGAGCCGCTTCCCCGAATATTTCAATGTCGGGTTTCAGCCCGGTCTTGTTCACTTTGCGCAGCTTCGGCGTCAAATACTCTTCCACCGTCAATTTCAGCACGCCGCCGTCGGACAGCGGAAAAATATTTTGCACGCTTCCTTTGCCGTACGTTCGGGTGCCGACGACGGTAGCCACATGGTAATCCTGAAGAGCTCCGGCCAAAATCTCCGAAGCGCTGGCGCTCCACCCGTTCACGAGCAGAACGACGGGAAACGCGACGGTTTGTCCGTTTTTGATTTCCAGCGGATGGATGACATTATCGCGGCCCTTTACATGCATGAACGCGCCTTCTTTGATGAAGAGCGCCGCGATATTTTTCGCCGTTTCCACCAGACCCCCGGGGTTGTCGCGCAGATCGACGACGAGAGAACGAATCCCTTTTCGCTTCATTTCGTCCAGCTGCTCGGCAAACTGTTCGTCCGTCTTGTCCGAAAAGCTGGACACGCGGATATAGCCCGTTCCATCCGGGAAGAAAGCGCCGTCTACGACGGGCAGCTGGATGCGATGACGGGTAAGGCGGATGTCCCGCTTGGCCGAATTTCGCATAATCGTTACCGTCACTTCACTGTTTTCCGGCCCCATGACCGAATTGACCAGCTCGTCCAGCCTCTTGCCCTTTACAGCCTTTCCGTCGACGGCTACGATATAGTCGCCTTGGAGCATTCCGTTCGCTTCGGCGGGAGAACCGGGAAATACGCGATCGACATAGAAGCCGTTTTCGTCCTGTCCGACGCGAATGCCGATTCCCGTATAGTTGCCTTCCAAAGAACCGTTGAATTGCGCCCATTCGCTCTCCGTCATATATTGGGTGTACGGATCGTTCAACGTTTTCAGCATGGCGTCAATTGACGATTTTTTCAGCTGCTGTTCGTCGATTCCGCTGACATGATACGATTTGATCAGTTCGTATACTTCGTTCACCGCTTTCTCATCGGCGGATTGGCTGTCCGCCGCGAACGTGTGCGGCACGATCAGCGCAAACAGAACAACGAAGCAGGCAAGTAGTTGCGCCGCGGCTCGCAGCCTGAACTTGAAAAAGGCCTTCATCCTCTCACCCTTCCTGAAGTTTTTGCTTTAACTCGTACAGAAAATTCATGGCTTGAAGCGGGGTCATGTTGATTAAATCCGCCGTTTGCAACCGTTCCGCGACAAGCGCAGCTTTCGCATCCCTTTTGCGGCCGCTTCCGGTCTGCGGCTTGTCCCATTCGTCGAACATGCTCAGCTGGACGACGGACGTCGTCTTTTCGTCCGGCGCTGCGGACGGAGGACCTTCCTTAGCCGTCAGCCCGCCGGACGGCGCCGCTGACGCAGCTGCCGCTTCCTCGTGCGAGTGAACGGCGGCAGAGCGGGCTTCGAACGCGCTCAGCAGTTCGTACGCCCGTTCGATAATCGATTCGGGCAAACCGGCGATTCTCGCGCAGTAAATCCCGTAGCTCGTGCTCGCCGCGCCCCGGACCAGCTTCCGCAGGAAGGTGACCTGCTCTCCGCTTTCCTTGACCGCCATACAGTAATTGCGCAGCGTCGGCAAACTGTCTTCCAGATGCGCCAGCTCGTGAAAATGCGTCGAGACGAGCGTCTTGCAGCCGATGCGATGGTGCAAATATTCGATGACCGCCTGGGCGATCGCCATCCCTTCCCCGGTCGAGGTGCCCCGGCCCAGCTCATCGATAATGACGAGGCTGCGGCTTGTCGCTTTTTCCGTCATCACCTGAATATCTTTCATTTCCACCATAAACGTGCTCTGTCCGCCAATCAAATCGTCCGCCGCGCCAATGCGCGTGAATATGCGGTCGATGATTGGAATTTGCGCCGATTCGGCGGGGACGAAGCAGCCGATCTGCGCCATGATGCAGATTAGCGCCACCTGGCGCATATAGGTGCTTTTCCCGGCCATGTTCGGTCCGGTGATGAGCAGGATGTTTCCATCGTTCGCCGTAATGCGCGTGTCGTTGGCAATAAACGTGCCTCCGCTCATGACGGCTTCCACGACGGGATGCCTGCCCTCCTCGATGATTAAATCGTATCCGTCCGTCAATTGCGGCCTGCGGAACCGGTATGCGGCGCTGACCGAGGCCAGCGACTGGTACACGTCCATTTCCGCGATCTTTTCCGCCAGCTTTTGCAATCTTGGAATTTGGCCGGCGATTTGTTCGCGCAGTTTCGTGAACAGTTCGTACTCGATGTCCACCATTTTCTCTTCCGCTTCAAGGATGAGCGCTTCTTTTTCCTTTAATTCCGGCGTTATGTACCGCTCGGCGTTCGCGAGCGTCTGCTTCCGCTCGTATCGTCCTTCGGGCAGCGCGGCGAGATTCGCTTTCGTCACCTCGATGTAATAGCCGAACACTTTGTTATAGCCGACTTTCAACGACTTGATGCCGGTTTCCTCCCGCTCCTTCTTCTCCAGCTCGGCGATCCACCGTTTGCCGTGAACGCTCGCGTCACGGAGCTGGTCCAGGTAGGCGTGGTATCCTTCTTTGATGAAACCGCCCTCTTTGACCGAAACCGGCGGGTCGTCAACGATCGCCGCTTCAATCCACGCCTGAATGTCGGAGCAATCGTCCATCCGCATCACGAGACGCTGCAGCGTGCTTGACCCGGATTGTGCGCAAATCCGCTTCAACTCCGGCACCTGCCGCAATGACGTCTTCAGCGCGATCAGATCGCGGGCGTTTACGTTTCCGTAGGAGATGCGGCCGACAAGACGTTCCAGGTCGTACACTTCCTTCAGTAGCTGACGCAGCTCTTCCCTGACGATAAGCTGATTGTACAGGCAGTCGACCGCTTCGAGCCTTTCCTCGATTCGCGCAATATTCATCAGCGGTTTGTCGATCCATCTGCGCAACAGCCTGCCGCCCATCGAGGTGGCCGTCTGATCGAGCAGCCACAGCAGCGAGCCTTTTTTCGAACGCTCCCTGACCGTCTCCACCAATTCCAGATTGCCGCGCGTGAACGGGTCGATAATCATGTACTGGTTCGGTTCGTATGCGCGGATCGTCGTAATGTGCGACAGCGAACGCTTTTGCGTTTCGTTCAAATACGACAGCAGAAGCGAGATCGCATGGCGGCTGACGCCGTCAACCTTGGCCAATTCGTCTGCGGTAAAATGCCGGCGGAGCAGTAGTTCGTCGGCAAGTTCCCATGCGGTAAACAGGACGGGCCGGGCCCAGCCGGTTTGTTCCCGCTTTAGCGCAGCGACCGTCTCGGCGTCCCCGATCAGTTCCGTCGGACGGTATACGTTCAGTTCTTCCGTCAACTGCCGCAAAGAGGCATCCACACTCGTTGCGTACAGCTCGCCCGTCGTCAAATCGCACGCCGCGATACCGTATCGTTCTCCGTTGCCTGCGGCGCAGGCGATAAAATTGTTGGCCGATTCCCCCAAAATCTTCCCTTCCATTACGGTTCCCGGCGTAACGATTCTCACAATCTCCCTGCGCACGACGCCTTTCGCTTCCGACGGATTCTCCACCTGCTCGCAGATCGCGACTTTGTATCCTTTTTCTATCAAACGCGAAATATATTGCTCGACGGAATGGTACGGCACTCCGCACATCGGGATTCGCTCTTCCGCCCCGCCGTCCCTTCCGGTCAGCGTAATTTCCAGCTCTCTTGCGGCCAGCACCGCATCGTCGAAGAAAAGCTCGTAAAAGTCGCCGAGACGGAACAGCAAGAGCGCATCCGGAACTTCGGCTTTTATCGACAAATACTGCTCAATCATTGGAGTGTACTTCGCCATCACAAACCTCCAACCTGTAGAACTGCGATTTTTACATGGAATCATGCTGCAAATATTAATCTATTATACCATGAATCGACAGCCGGTAGTGGTGGGCA
>JAWLCZ010000011.1:0-21054 GCA_041686835.1 Paenibacillaceae bacterium
GGTAAATTGCGCGGTCGGCGGTTTTTGCGAACCGTATTCCGTAGGGTAACGGAACTGTTTTTCCGCCGCGGCGTTATGGCTGCACGTTCCCGCCAGCACATAGTGGGCCGATCCCGAATTGACAATCATGGCGGCGACAGCGAGACTTTCCATCGAGGTCGAGCACGCCCCGAACATCCCTATGTAAGGAATCGCCAACGTGCGCGCCGCAAAGCTGTTGCTGATGATCTGGTTCATCAAGTCGCCGCCGACGTAAAACTGTACCTGCTCTTTCGTCAGTCCCGCGTTTTCGACGGCCAGCTTCGCCGCTTCTTCCATCAGCGTCCTTTCCGCCTTTTCCCAACTGTCCTGCTTCAGCATCAGATCCCCGTGTACGATGTCGAAATCATCGGCAAGCGGACCTTGACCCTCAAAGGGACCGACGCATGTCGCGGTTGCCATAATGACCGGCCGGTTTTCGAAAATCCAGCTTTGATGTCCTTTCAGCATCGTTATTTTCCCCCCATTTCCGGGTTGAACAGCAGGTGCAAAATGCCGACGACGAAGGCGGCCACCGTGCCGAACACGATAACCGGACCGGCGATTTTGAACATTTTGCCGCCGACCCCGAGCACGTAGCCTTCGCTGCGGTGTTCAAGCGCGGCCGAGCACATCGAGTTGGCAAAACCGGTAACGGGTACCGCGGAACCGGCGCCCGCCCACTGCGCGAATTTGTCATAAACGCCTAAGCTAGTCAAGATGACGGAAATGAAGATCAGCACCGCTACCGTCGGACTGCTGGCTCTTTTTTCGTCAAAGCCGCCCCATCTTATAAACATTTCCTGAATCGCCTGCCCGACAATGCAAATCCCTCCTCCGGCCACAAACGCCCGGATGCAATTTTTGACTATCGGTCTGGGCGGCTCTTTCGAATCGGCAAGCTCCTTGTATTCCTGCTGCACGGGTGTCAGCTTCTTTCTTTTGTTGCTGGCCATCGTATCGTCGCTCCTTTTAACGCTGTAATAATGGGGTCACCTCATCGATGACGCGTTTCATTTTCGCCGCACACAGTTCGTACATCGCCTTCGCCTCTTGATTTTCCGTCTCCGACGCGAATAGCTCCAGGTCGGCCTGGCATTTTTTCACGAGAGACAGCAACGCTTCCTTTTCCGAGGGAGCGGGGACTTTCAACTGATCGTCGTACAGATCGACATACAGCTGCCCGTAAGAATCGACCTGGCCGAGATAGACGTTTTCCAGCGTGACGCCCAATTTGTCCATTTCTGTGCGCAGCCACTGCCTGTTTAGCCCGATTGTCGCCAGCGGCTCGTCCATAATGCTGCCGTCCATGATGACCGTCTGCGGTTCCTGCTCGGGACCGACTTTCACGCCCAAATGGCTTGCGGTAAGCGGCTGCTTATCCTTTTTCAACAGCACGCTCACCTTTCCGTTCGGTTCCAGAACGGCAAATTCGACGTCAGCCGTTTTAAACACGTTTTTCTCCCGCAGCTGTTCCAGCAAGTCTTCACTGTTATACCGGGCTTTTTTCAAGTTTTCCTCCATGACTTTGCCGTCCTTGATAAGAACCGTCCCGCTTCCTTCAATCCATTCCCGGGCGGTTTTGCTTTTCATTTTAAGGATTTCCATCAGGATCGGCACGCCGGCCCATATGATGAGAGCGGTGATTCCGACAACCAATTTCTCTTCCAACTTTGTCGTAATTTCGGCGGCTATGCTTCCGATCGTAATCCCGGCGATATACTCAAATACGGTAAGCTGGGAAAGCTGTTTTTTTCCGTTGATCCGGGTGAGAATAAACAGGACTACGAGTACAGCCAACGAACGAAGAGCGATTTGAATCCATTCCGGCACAGCGGTCTCTCCTTCTTGCGCAAAAATTGTACACTCACTGTAAATGATTTGCTAAATGCATAATCGCTATGTTTCGTATTTTTTTCCATTCATCCCTAAGGGTGAAATGGGCAAATTAGAAGCGTCGGGAGGTGAAGAACATGACAGTGGCGTCACAAGTGAAAACGGCGCTTGCTTCGTTGAAAAGCGCACAGGCAAGCTTCGAGCAATTTGCGTTGAACACGCAAAACCAGGAAGCGAAGACGATGTTTACCAATGCGGCCCAAACGACGCAAGCGGTCATCCAGCAAGTCGAAGGCCGGGTTCAGCAAATGGAAAACGAAGAACCGCAATATAAAGGCTTCTGAAAAAGCAAACAGCCTGGCAAACTTACGCCACGGCTGTTTTTACTTATTACGGACGATTCACTTGTTTACAGAGCGAGCAGCAGCACGATGATGAGCAGTATGAACAAAACTAGGATCAAAATCATAAAGGAGCTCATGTCCATCCTACCGGACTCCTGTCTCATAATGATCGGGATATTTTATGCCGGGGCATCCACCCGTGAAACGGGTATATGCCTAATCGCCGGAAAATGGTATACTTTGATGTGAGCAAAGGAGGTTGAAAGAACGTGACGATCAATACGAAAGAACAGCTGCGCCATTTTGTAAACGCTGCCGTACATAACGCCACGGTGACGGACATTCATACGCATCTGTTCGCCGAGTCATTCGGCGACCTGCTGCTATGGGGCGTAGACGAACTGCTTACATACCACTATTTGATCGCCGAGACGATGCGATATGTTCCGAACATGCCGTACGAGCGGTTTTGGGCCATGTCGAAGCAGGAGCAGGCTGATCTCATCTGGAAAACTTTATTTATCGAGCATTCGCCTTACAGCGAAGCGTGCCGGGGAGTCGTTACGGTGCTGCACCGGCTCGGCCTGGACGTCGGATCCCGGAATTTGACCGAATACAGGGAATATTTCCGCAGGATGAACGTGAGCGAATATATTGACCGCATCTTCGAACTTGCGAAAGTTCACACCGTCGTCATGACGAACGATCCTTTCGATGACGTCGAGCGCGAAAAATGGGAAAACGGGGCCAGCGGAGATTCGCGCTTCCAGGCGGCGCTGCGCATCGATCCGCTGCTCAATCAGTGGCCGGCGAACTGGAGCAAATTGAAACGGCTCGGGTACGATGTAAGCGAAGATTTCGGCGGAAACACACTGGCGGAAATCCGCCGGTTCCTGAAATATTGGATTGGGCGGATGAACCCGCTGTATATGGCCGTATCGCTTCCGAACGATTTTGCATACCCGGAAGACAGTCCCCGGTGCCGAATCATCGACGAATGCGTTATACCGGTCACCCGGGAAGCGGACATTCCGTTCGCCATGATGATCGGCGTGAAGCGCAAAGTGAATCCCGCATTGAAGGATGCGGGAGACAGCCTCGGGAAAAGCGATATTTCCGCCGTCGAACGAATTTGCGCCCAATATCCGGACAACAAATTTCTGGTCACGATGCTGTCCCGCGAAAACCAGCACGAGCTGGCCGTGGCGGCGAGAAAGTTCCGCAATCTGCTCGTATTCGGCTGCTGGTGGTTTCTGAACAACCCGAGCCTGATCGAGGAAATCACGCGCATGCGGTTTGAACTGCTCGGCACAAGCGTCATTCCGCAGCATTCTGACTGCCGCATTCTGGATCAGCTCCTGTACAAGTGGGACCATTCCCGAGCCGTTATCGCCAAAGTGCTCGTCGACAAATACGGCGATTTGCTCGATGCCGGCTGGCGCCTGAAAGAGACGGAAATCGAACGCGACGTCGCCGATTTGTTCGGAGGAGCGTTCTGGACTTTTCTCGGACGTCCCAACCCCGCGGCCGCCCGCACAACGTGATTTCCCGAATCCAAAACGGGCCAGCCGGTTATCGCATTGTTCCGGCAGGCCCGCGCGTCACTTTTTCGTTTTGTAAAATTCGTGGTAAAGCTTCATCAATGCCCGCTTCTCGATGCGCGACACATAGGAACGGGAGATGCCGAGCTCTTTGGCGATTTCCCTCTGGGTCCGCTCATTTTTGCCTTCGTCCAGTCCGAATCGGCCCCGGATGACTTCCTGTTCCCGTTCATCCAAAATGTCGAGGTTGCGGTAAATTTTGCTTTTCTCCAGCTTTAACTGCACTTTTTCCACGACGTCGTCTTCTTCCGATCGCAAAATATCGATCAGCGTAATTTCGTTTCCTTCCTTGTCCGTGCCGATCGGATCGTGCAGCGATACATCCTTCCGCGTTTTCTTCAGCGACCGCAAATGCATCAGAATCTCATTCTCGATACAACGCGCGGCGAATGTGGCCAGCTTCGTCCCTTTATCCGGCTGGAAGCTCTCAATCGCTTTGATCAACCCGATCGTGCCGATCGAGATCAAGTCTTCGAGATCTTCGCCCGTATTATCGAACTTTTTGACGATATGCGCCACCAACCGCAGATTGTGCTCAATCAGCAGATTGCGCGAGGTCTGGTTCCCTTCCGCCATCAGCCGCAGATGCTTTTCTTCTTCGGCCTCGGATAACGGCTGGGGAAAAGCGTTGTTTTTGACATACGAAACCAGGAGCATCAGCTGTTTAATGAATAAGGCAATAGCTGCAAAAAAACCAGGCATGCGTCGGTCCTCCCCGCGTTGAGATTACTACAGTGTATGTGGGCGGGTGCCTATGCGTGCCTGTACGGATTTAAAATACCGGGAAGGAAGGTTGGCTGGGATGGAAGGGGAAGGCGCGAAGTCATCCGAGTTTTGCTTGGCATTCAGTCATCTCGGGAAAAGCTTGAACTAGGGCCGCAGCGGGACTTCTCATTCTATCTAAATAGGTAAAAAAGATGGCAATCAATCTGGTTAGGGTCAAATTGCCGGCATGACGAACAGACTGCCGACTAACACGACAATCAATGGAGTCGCATCATGCGAATATCTGTTCTAACGGTAATCATTTAATAAAATGCGGGAATTGTGCGGGTGCTTTTCGAATTTCCTGCGCTAATTGCTCATATTCTCTCGTTAGCTTTACAGATCGAACTCTTTTCGCTTCCTGATCACGAGGTTCGATAAACCTTTCTTCCCGCCAGCGATTGACTTTCTCTCTAATGGATCGATCTGACATTCGAAGCAGTTCCCGCAATTCACTTGTCGTCATGGTATTTTGTTTAAAAGTGAGTTGGGCAAATACCATCCTCTGTTGCGGATCTAACTTGCGAATCAGCTCCGGTTCGACCTTCATCATTTGAGCAGATTTTTCCCTTACAATCGCAGCAGCTTCCTGGAACATTTCTGCCAAACCCTCGATAAAAAATTCAAGCCATGGATTCAAATCCGCTTCATTTCGGCCGAAGTAATAATTGTGGTGAAGACCTAATTGGAGTCTTCGATAGTACTCCGCCAAATTTCGATCATAGTAGTTTTCAAGCACAAACAACCCCTTCAGTCCATAACCGCCTCGGCGAAGAAGATAGGTAGCTAACATTCGCGCGGTACGGCCATTCCCATCCATATAAGGATGGATCGTCAGAAATTTCCACATAAAGATGCCAGCCTTAATAGGGACGGGTATCGAATAGGATTCTGGTGAGTTCACCCATGCCACCAGATCCTCCATCAGATTTGCCGCAATTTAAGTGAAAAATAAAAAACACTGCAAGTCAAGAATTATGAGACCGCAATGTTTTAATTGCTAACCGTCAAACTACAACATCCGTCCACGACGAAATATTTTCCATAATCAATTAAAGTGATCCATTATCTTTTGCACCCACATTGGGAGCGACTCTGCCTGATATTTCAAGACATTATGTTCTGCTTGCAAAACGATTTCACCGGAAGCTTCGCTATTATCAATCACAATCAAATGATCAATAAGATGAAGGTGGGTAAGCAGATTTTTCATGGATGTGGTCTGTCTCCGAATGATGTCTTCAGTCGGTATATGATGTCCTCCGTTTTGAACTCTGGCTGCAACACGTTCGATATTGAGCCGAACATCACTTAGACCAACATAAAACATCGTCACTTCAAAGCCGTTCGCCTTGGCATCTCGTATCAGTCGTATAGTATTGCCGCCAGCCAAAGTCGTTTCGATAGAAAAATCGCGTTTATGATGGATGCATTCTCTCGCAAGTTTAATCGCTTCTTTTCCTGCAGACACCTTGCGACCATCCGGATGGTCAGGATCGATGCCGCGAGCTAAAGCATCGGGATCAATATTGACATTAATTCCAAGCCTGTCCACAATCAGATTGCGAATGGTGCTTTTGCCGCTGCCGTTATTGCCGGCGAATACATACATCATGGCGGAGAACTCATTCATGATGAACCCCTGGATTTTCGATCGGCACGATCACACCGTTTGCATACTCTTTTACAATCTGGCCTTTTTCCGTTTGATAAACAATGTAAGTCCCGTTCGCTTTTGCATCCAGTTTAGCCCGATCGCCCGTAAGTTTGATCAGTTTTTGCAAATCTTGAACACGATCCATCATCGATCACCATCCAACCCGTCTTAATCTTGCCATTATTATAACATACTCGTTTTAGATCAAGCATTGCAGGCTTCGCATACCGGCTTGTTCACCCTCACCGCAAAAACCGCCCGCCTGCACATAAACCGCGCCGCTTCCTGACATCGTTTCGTATTCAGAACGTGTTGACGATATGCGCCACCAACCGCAGATTGTGCTCAATCAGCAGATTGCGCGAGGTCTGGTTCCCTTCCGCCATCAGCCGCAGATGCTTTTCTTCTTCGGCCTCGGATAACGGCTGGGGAAAAGCGTTGTTTTTGACATACGAAACCAGGAGCATCAGCTGTTTAATGAATAAGGCAATAGCTGGCACGCGTCGGCGTCGGTCCTCCCCGCGTTGAGATTACTACAGTGGATGTGGGCGAGCGCCTATGCGTGCTGTAAACCAGATTATTAATTTGCGTTGATTAATATGCGCTGAAGCATCGAGTCAGCGTCAACAATTTACTCTATTATTGCCTTAACACCTATAGATTCCAACCAATCCATGAACTGCTCGCGATTTCGAATTTCAATAAAATTGTAATATCGCTCTAACTCGCGGCCATCGGAAGATAACGCATCCTTGAACCTTCGAAATATTTTCCTTCCGCCGTTCAATACGTTAAGCAGCCTAACTCTTATTTTTTCGTCTGCAACCGTTTCTACAAAATGGACCATATCCACATACCCATCATCCGATTCCCGGTGGGGTATCCGAAAATAAATTTCATTAAATCCTTCTTCAATGATCTCGCTCATTTCTTCGTCCTCTTCATCCATGTCAAACGTGTTCAGCATAACAACATCACCTGTTTCGATGTTTAAGAAAAATTCAATCCCATCCACACGCATATCATAGCTGTCTACAATCTCCTGGAGTTGCCGCTCTGATAGGTTCAATTCCTTCATGCTATCACCTTCATCATTCATTTTCGTAGTTGAGATATAGCTTTGCTCAGACTTATATTCTTCCCAAGTAATTCCAAATGGAAATCCACCATCCGTATAACCGGCAATAAAATAAAAATTCTCGTCTTGTTCAATAAACCCGGTTATGTTGGCCTCCCGGTTGAATCTCTTTCTTTTCTTCATGCCACTCACAAAACTCAATTCCTAAATCCACCTTAATTGAGAGTGCAGATCGGCTAAATTTTCATGAAAACCCCAGCCAATCCCATCCGTATCCGACACAATCGCGCTGATTCGTTCCTCGTATTCGTCGAACAACTTGGCTGTATCGTCTTCGTTCACGGTTTCAATGACTTCGGCATACATCGACTCCATGCTGTAGTAAAACCGTTCATCAATATCGCCATAAGTCAGCGTGAAGGAGACGCCCATTTCGACATAGACCAGCTTTAGCTCCAAGCTATACTTTATGTTGCCGGTCAGTCTTTCAAATTCAGATATCGCTTTTTCCGCCTCTTGAAGTCTTAACTTTCCATGACCGCGTTCAGGGAAGAACTCGCGTTCGACCTTTTTACGATATTCATGAAAAAGAGATTCGATCGCCTCATCGCCCAGTATCCGTACAGCAAGAAACTTCTCCATGTCTTTACTGGCGCCATAACATGCTTTGACCAGTTCTACGAGCTCGTCTCGACTCATTTGTTTCAAATGCTTGTTCAGAGCGGATTTGGTCAGCTTGACCGTTTTTTTGCTCTCGGGTTGCGTCAATAGAGATTTGGGCACGAGTTTGTTCTTCTGCTCACGCAACAAAGTGTTTATTTCATCGCAGGAAAAGTGTTCGGGATCATATTCCTCTCTAAGCCACTCCATAAATTGTTCCCGTTCCGGATGATTCGGGGTGAACAGCGCTTTCATCATATGAATATCCCCAAACGCCTCCAACATCCTCCGGCGGACAACTGCGAGCCCCTCCCAGACATACCGGAGCCGGGTCGGTTAATGCCGATGAATCCATCCTCACTAAAGTAATGGTGTGCCGCCATTCATCGCCAAAATCATAGGTGTAAGTAAAGACTGTATTTCCCCTGTTTACATGCTTCTGAACCGTTTCTCTGCGTGCATTCAGCACCTCGCGATCTTCCATATCCGCAAATGTCGGATCGGGCAGCCCGATAACTTGTCCATTGACATGAAACTCGTACAAATGGTAATTTTCCCAACCCATGATGACTTGGATGATTTGATGCAACTGATGAAAAGTCACATCCGCGTGAAATTGAAATTCCCGCCAAATCTTCGGGCTAATATCGTCAAGTTCGATTTTGCATGTATAGATCATTTAACGGCACATTCTCCTTTACAGGCGGTTTGCTAATTGTTTGCTTACTCACTCCAAAATATAAAACAAACCCATTGTTACGCTCAAATAGAGTTACAATGGGGGCGGTTAAATTGTTATTAACGGCAAACCAAACGCTTCCCGAGCAAAGTTTATAGCTTTCCTGACAAATTCCAGCACAGCGGGCGGCAATATTGGTATCGAATAAATATCCGTTCATTCACTCCACTCTTCCTCGCGCATTCTTTTGACTTCCTCAACCAATTGTTTTGCCTGCTCCGGAGTTAACACGCCGGCTGATTCGAGAATGTCATCAATGGAGTAGTCATCCTCAACTTCAATGGTACCATTATCCAAATCGATTTTTACTTTGCTTTGCGTAATGTTCATTTTGGTCAAAATGGAACGTAGTTCATTGGCCGTTTGTCGATCCATCTTTTTCGGTATGGACATCGTGAAACAGCCTCCTTCCAGTTGCAATTTGACAACATTATAACATACAGGCTACGGATAAAGAAGGAAGCCATCCCGAGGAAGAACCGGCTTGTTCACTCTCACCGCATAAACCGCCCGCTGCACACAATTCGCGCCGCTAGCGCTAAAAATTCACTTGAAAGCCCTAAACTCTAATGCAGTCAGCCATTCGACCATCCGTCTTGCCACACGCTTCCATTCAGCTTCCAACATCATGTCGTGCGCCATATTAGGGAATACCTCCGGTTGTGTTCCATAAGCTCTAGCCGTCTCCTGCAGCTCATGGATATCGATAAAAAAGTCGTTGGCGGCACCTAGAACTAGCATAGGAATATTGATTCTTTCAGTCAGAACTGGTTTCCGGGCCATATCTAAAAAGGCTCTTAACGACTCATCTTGTAAATAGCTTACGTAACGTTTGATCTTTTCCGGAGGCAAATTAGCTGAAAAGAATGCTTGAATAGCTCCCTCCTCGGTATTATATAGATTTACTCGTCCTGTAATTAATGTTTTAATTAGCTTGCCAGGATTCCGAAGGGCTGTCTTTACGGTACTTTTCCTCGTGCCACCAGGCGGTGCTGAAGCAAGAAGAATTCCAGCCGGAGCATCATGATTCTCCAAATACTTTTGAACGACATAACCACCCATGGAATGACCAACCATGATCGGCCGCTGGTTCATTGAAGATGCCACCTGAACTACGTCCTCAACATAGTCGGTTATCCTGTTCCACCGCAATCGTTCTCGCCCGGCACTCTTTCCGTGCCCTCGCCAGTTGAGAGCGTGAACCTCGTACCCCTGGGATGCGAAATAGGGTAAAAAGTATTCCTCCCATGCCCACGAGCCATGGAAAGCGCCATGGACAAACAGTATCGGATGGGGGCGACTATAAGTTGCCGGCTGTAAAGTAACGACATCGAGATTTGCCATAGAATGAACCTCCTTTTCAAAGCGCCTTTTTCTTTAAAATGAAAATTCGTTAGATATTCCGCATCTTGACCAACCCTCCTAATAAGCTGATCTTCGACGAGTTTTATAGTCCGATCGAAATCCTGTAGCCCAGATCACGTTATTGGCTTGATAGAAGAACCGTCTGCGAATCGTACGATATCTCCTTCTGCACTAATCGCTTGAGGTTTCATCCCCACTGTATTGGTGTTCATAAGAATCTTTAACTCCAAACTATAGCCCATAGAAGAGGGAAAGTTAAATTCGCCAACGTGGGCGGTTTTAAGAACGAGATTGACAGTCGCTTTAACGCCTTTCATCTTGTTAAGCCCTTCTTCAATACGTCTTGAACATATAGCACATGTCATTCCCATGATGTCGAAGTCAATAACTTCCTTGACCGTTCGATATCCCAAATCCTTAATCTTTCTTTATAGGACCTTATAGGTCTAGTTATGTTGATTAAACTACTTCGTTTTTTTGTTATTGAAGTTACCATCATGGACATCACTGTCGTTGTCTCCTCCAATCCTGTCATTCTGCCCTTTAATCGGACCTTCATATGCCATGATGCCGCCGGAGAGGTAAGCCAATCGGGTATATCCGTTTCGGCTCAACAGCTTTCCCGCTAGCCTGCTTCGCATCCCGCCGCGGCAATACAGATAAATCGGCTGATTCTTATCGGGCATCTCCGCGAGCCTCCGTTCCAGGTGACTTAAAGGAATATTAACCGCACCCGGGATATGGCCCTGCGCATATTCATAAGACTCTCGCACGTCAATGAGCCTGCCTTCCCTGAGCTCGCCTATGAATTGTTTCGCGGATAACTTCCGAAGCCCCTTCACAGGCATTGTCTGTCGATAAAGCACCCAGACGAAGATCAATCCAAGTAGAATATAAAGACCATAGTCCATCGAGCGTCTTCACCAACCTTCTTTTTCCCAAATAATTACAACAAATTCCAGTAGAAAAAAATCCAAAGCAGTACCGAGGCAGCTGCCGTAAAAAGTAATGACATCGCGTGATAATTCCCCAGTATACTTTTCACCAGATAAATACAGTAAAGACTACAAGAACCGCTCCAACAACGGCCATAAGTATAGGAAGAATATCCAGCAAACACAAATTCCAATCCTTTTAACCCGAAACAGCTGATAATTTAAATTCCGGGATGGAAGGGGAAGGCACGAAGTCAACCGGATTTTGCTTGGCGTACAACTCTTTGTAATAACCGTTTAATTCCAACAAGCTCTTATGGTTGCCGCTTTCGACAATCCTCCCGTTTTGAACGACAAAAATCGTATCGGCATGGTGCACCGTCGAGAGCCGATGGGCAATCATAATAACCGTTTTGTCACGGCCAATATGATCGATGGATTCTTGAACGAGTTTTTCACTCTCGTTATCCAGTGCGCTGGTGGCTTCATCCAACAGGATGATTGCCGGATCTTTCAAGAAGACGCGAGCAAGTGCAATCCGCTGCTTCTGGCCGCCGGATAGTTTGACTCCTCTTTCGCCGACTTCCGTATCATAGCCGTTTGGCAGCGAGCATATAAAATCATGGGCGAATGCTTTCTTCGCTGCCGCAATCACTTCATCATCTGTAGCGTCAAGCTTTGCCATTCGAATATTGTCTTTCACCGAAGAGCTATATAAGAAGTTATCCTGTGTGACGATCCCCATTTGATCCCTGAGACTGGATATGGAGTAGTCTTTGATGTTGACGCCGTCGATGAGAACTTCACCGCGATCCGCATCATACATCCGGGTCAAAAGCTGCAATATCGTACTTTTGCCGCCGCCGCTTCCTCCGACAAATGCGTAGGTCTTCCCTTTTTCGAGAGTGAAAGACAAGTCCTTAATCACTTCATCTTGATTATTGTAAGAAAAAGAAACGCGATGAAATCGAATGGAGTCTGTAAACTCTTTTAGTTCTACGGGATGATCGGTTTCTCTTACGGTTACTTTAGTATCCAAGAATTCAAACACCCTTTGCAGGGCCACGCTTCCTTCCGTGATCGCGGGAAAAGCTTGAACCAGAGCCGCAACGGGACTTCTCATTCTATCTACATAGGCAAAGAAGGCCATCAAACTTCCAAGGGTCAAACTGCCGTCTAAGACGAACAGACTGCCGACTAACACGACAATAAATGGAGTCACATCACTCAGCATGTTAACGGAAGCTAACGAAACGGCATTGATCGAGGCTTGCTTATCCGTTAAACGTTCATAACGATCCAGGTGTCGATCAAGCTCTTCCTTATCCCGTTTTTCGGATGAGAACAATTTGGACAAAAAAGCGCCCTGGATTTTTTCAAAAATAAATCCGCTTAGAACAGAACGGTAATTCATCATGCGGCGCGTCGTTATTTTCAATTTCTTGGAAAGAATGTGCGCCAAAGCAAATTGAATGCCTACGAGCAGCACGGAAAGCAGCGTCAATTTCACGTTTAAGGTAAGCATCGCGCCAATTACAAACATCAACACAATCAGTTCAATCCAGACGTTGGAGAAAACGGCCGTCATGAAGCCTCTTATTTTTTCGATATCATCGAAGAAACGCGTTCCGATTTCCCCGCTTTTGTTGTCCGCAAAATACTTCGTATCCAGGGAATGAACTTTTGTAAAGGCATCTTTACGAAGCGCTTTGATAATATTGTTATTGGCCTTATGCATGAAAAACTGTCTCACGTATTCCATCGGTCCTCTGACAAGGAAAAATACAACAAGCATAACGGCAGCAATGAACAGCAGTTGTTCCAGTTTTTCTGCGCGGGAAAAGGCTTCGTTCTGAAGCAAGTCATCGAACACGTATTTAATAACCAAAGGAACGGAGAGCGGGATAAGAAATCGGAATAAACTGCCGACAAATCCCCATATATATAGTTTCTTTTCTTTACTCACATAAGGTAAAAAATGACGAAACGCACTCATATCAATGACTCCTTTACGAAACAATCCTCTATCTCTTGAATGGAAACAGTGGACGCAGCAGGTTACTGTGCTCTCAGTTTTCATTTCTTCTGTTTTTGGCAATTTCCCATAAATAAGCCGCGAAGGTGAGCGCTAATAGCGTGAGGGAGACTGCAGTGGAAATACTAACGATACGCTTCAGCTCTTCATTGCCTGTCACATCCAGCCAAATGGCACCACAAAAACACAAAAGTAAACCGATCTTGCTGGCTACACCCATCAAATCAAACATCCTATGCCAACTCATTTTCCCACTCCAATCAGGGTAGTTCTGAACCGTATATTTTCTTTAACACGATACTGCGTCTGTAAACATCTTATCGCGGAAGAAGACGCTGCAACGCGCAAACAATGAACACGGCCGCGCAAAAGATTGCGGTTTGCGCGCAAATCATGACGAAACATAATGACGAAAAAAACTCCCCTCCGTCAGCAGCTCATTCGGACCATTGTGAACGGTCTTTCGCCGGCTAACCGGAGGGGAAAATCCACACCATTTCTGTTATTTCATTCGATTCAACCGAGACAGGAGATTCATCTTCGTCCGGCCCACTTATTCCACCTCTATGACAAAAGGCACCGTAAGCAATTTTCCGTTTCGTTGAAATTGTGCCCAGATTTTATAAAGGCCCTTGCTTGGAAAGTTCGTAACAAACCGGGCTTCGGGCCCTTTTGCTTTTTCCTCCATCGGATGGACATGCAGGTAATCTTCCGTGTCCTCGCTTAGTATGACCACGTGGCCCACTGCACCCAAATATGGCTCCAGGTCGGTTACAGGTTTTTTCGTTTTCGCATCGGCAAGTATAAAATTCAATTCAAAATCCTGGCCGGCCTGCGGATGGTCGTTCTGAAGCGTTACCTGCACACCGTCCACGATTTTCGAATGATTGCGATCGGGTTGAAGCGGTACGGCATCTGCGGAAGTCCCCTCAACCTTTATCCATTCCGTTTGGGTCGTTTTGCCCCCACCAGTCGGGACATAATCGGCTATCAGCTTATACTCCCCGCCGGCAGGAAAAGAGGTCGTGATCTCAAACTCGCCGCCGCCCTTATACTCGGGATGAATATGATCGAAGTAGGACAAATCTTTACTGACCACGATCAGATGCAGCAGCTTCTCATGGTTGATGTCGAAATCCTCGACCGGTTTCCCCTTTTCATCCTGTATGTGAATCCGAATCGTTGTGTTCTCTCCGGCCCGGGCATTCTCCGTGGACCAAACTGCATCGGTGGTCATCGAGACCGCGCTGCCGCCGTCGTTTCCATGGCCGTGCGCCTCTTGCTGTTTTCCAGCCGTCTCTTGACTGACCTTCGGAACGTTCTCCTGTTTGCCGAAACCGTAACCGGCAAAGAACGACATGCCGGCAAGCAATAAAACCAGTATGAATTGCATCTTTCCATTCATCCCATTCTCCCCGTCCTTCACCGTTTTTTCCGCATCCTGTAATCGTAGGGCATTGAGCACGACGGAAACCGAGCTCAGTGCCATAGCCGCTCCGGCCAGCCACGGTTCCAGATAGCCGAAAGCCGCTATCGGTATTCCGATCACATTGTACGCAAGCGCCCAGAATAGATTTTGCTTGATGTTGACCATCGTTTTCTTGCTCATCGAAATCGCGTCCGGAATACTGTTCAAGTCTCCTCGCATCAACGTTACGTCCGCGGCTTCCATGGCCACGTCCGTTCCCGTTCCGATCGCCATTCCGATATCCGCCGCAACCAGCGCGGGAGCGTCGTTAATCCCGTCTCCGACCATAGCCACTTTCTTGCCCATCGCTTGCAGTTTCTTCACTTCGTTCGCTTTGCCGTCCGGAAGCACCTCGGCCAGCACCTGTTCAATTCCGACTTGGTTTGCAATCGCCTTGGCCGTACGCTCATTATCTCCTGTGATCATCACGACTTCGAGGCCAAGCTGTTTCATGCGGGCAACCGCTTGTTTGGATGTTTCCTTGATGGTATCCGCTACCGCAACGAGTCCGGCATTTCTGCCGTCAACGGCAATAAGCATCGCGGTTTTACCTTGGGATTCCAATCTGCTCATTTCCTCTAATGCGCTCTCCACCTTCACGCCGTGCTGCTCCATCAGCTTCCTGGTCCCAACCATGATGCCCTTGCCATCGACGGCCGCTATAATTCCGTAACCCGGGACGGCTTGAAACGATTCGGCCTGCGGCAAAGAGATCCCTTTATTCCGAATGCCCGCTACGATGGCCTCTGCGAGCGGGTGCTCGGAGTTCTTCTCCGCCGCACCGACCCAAGAGAGCAGCTGCGCCTCTTCGAAATCCTTTTCCACCCGTACATCGGTCAATTCCGGCTTACCCTTGGTTACCGTGCCGGTTTTGTCCAACACGACCGTTGTGATGCGATGGGTATTCTCCAGGTGTTCCCCGCCTTTGAACAGAATACCGAGTTCCGCCGACCGGCCGGAGCCGGCCATAATCGATGTAGGCGTCGCGAGTCCCAATGCGCATGGGCAGGCAATGACGAGAACGGCGATCGCTTTCTCCAAGGCCCCGCCTAAATCGCCCGGATCCGCGATGAAATACCACACAAGAAAGGTTACAGCGGCAATACCAAGCACGATCGGCACAAATATACCCGAAATCACATCCGCTATCCGCTGAATCGGCGCCTTAGAGCTTTGGGCTTCCTCCACTACTTTGATGATTTGCGACAGTGCCGTCTCTTTTCCGACTTTCGTGGCCCTTACCTTTAACATGCCGTTTTTGTTTAGAGTCGCCCCGATAACAGGTTGGCCTGCATGCTTCTCGACCGGTATGCTTTCGCCTGTCAGCATGGATTCATCAACAGCCGATACACCTTCTAGAACTATACCGTCTACCGGCACTTTTTCGCCGGGTTGAACCAAGAAGATATCTCCCGCGACAACGTCTTCCACCGGCACGCTTATCTCCTCGCCGCCACGTATGACGGTTGCCGTTTTCGCTTGCAGCCCCATCAGCGATTTGATGGCTTCCGACGAACGGCCTTTGGCCAACATTTCAAACAGCTTGCCGAGCAGGATGAATGTAATTTACACAGAGCTAGTTTCGTAGTATAGCTCCGACGGCTTGCCACTGATGGTGATGTACAAGCTGTAAAAATACGCCGCCGATGTCCCGAGCGCCACAAGCACATCCATATTCGCGCTGCCGTTACGCAGCGCCTTGAACGCCCCGATGTAGAACCTGCTCCCGATCATAAACTGTACAGGGGTTGCCAAGGCAAATTGGAACCAAGGGTCCATGAAACGATCCGGAACCCAAATCCAGGACGTGAAGGAGAAATGACCGACCATAGCCCACAGCAGAGGAAGAGTCAACAAGGCCGATAAGATGATCATCCATTGTTGGCGGCGGATTTCTTGCCGCCGGTCATCCCCGCCGCTCTTCAATTCGGTTTGGGGTTTCGCTTTATATCCCAGTTGTTCGACCTTCTTGATCATGTCGGCGGTAGTAACCATGGACGGATCGTATTCCACACGGGCGGTTTCCAATGCAAGATTGACCGTCGCTTTGACGCCTTCCATTTTGTTAAGCCCTTTTTCGATGCGCGTAGCGCACGCGGCACAGGTCATTCCTGTAATTTGCAGCGTTTCCTGCCGGGTGACGGATACGGATGAGGATTGGATCAATTGGACCACCTTCTTTCTTCTGTAACAGATTCTCTCACGGATATGGATTTTCACAAATTTAACGTAATCTGTTAAACAGATTTCGGTCACAACAAGACGATGTAGCCTAGTTCTTCTATCGTTGCGATGATAAGTTCCAAACTGTACTTGCTCTCGTCGTATTCAACGGCTACCGTGCCGGCTGAAAGATCGACTATTGCGGTCGCACCAAGCTTTCCCAACACGCCTGAGATCGTGTGGACACAATGATTGCAGCTCATTCCTTGAACGTTCAATGTTACGTTTTGCATGTTTATTCCTCCATCCTTATTCGCGAATTCGTTCTATCATCTTGCTCCTTACGGAACATTGACGACATAAGATACCGTAAACACTTGATTGTCTTTTTGAAATTGTCCCCATATCTTATATATCCCGCTCTTTGGAAACTCTGTTTCAAAGATCGCATCCGGCCCCGTTCCCTGCCCTTCTTCGGCATGAACGTGCACATATCGCTCTCCATCTGCGGTCAATATCACCACATGTCCGATCGCGCCTAAATAGGGCTCAAGGTCGGTAATCGGTCGATTGGTTTTTTCATCTGTTATGGAAAACTTGAGAGTTACCTCTTTGTTGGCCGCCAGTTCATCGATCGTAAGCTTCACCCGTTTCCCCTCGACGGTTTTGTCGAGGCTCGCGTCCGGGACGACCGGGACCGGTTTTGCACTTTCTCCTTTGATCCGGACCCACTCCATCTTCGTCATGGAATCGCCGCCGGACGGCTTAAAATCGGCAATCAGCTTATATTCTCCACCCGCGGGGAAATCATTCGCAATCTCGAATACGCCGTTCCCTTTGTACTCGGGATGAATGTGATTGAAATAAGACAAATCTTTGCTGATCACCATCAAATGCATCATCTTTTCGTGGTTGATGTCAAACTTGTCAATCCGCCCGCCGTCATTTTTCTCGATCTCAAGCCGGATTAACGTTCCCTTGCCGGTCCCGGACGTTTGCCCGCCGGACAGCGTCCATACCGCTTTCACGTCGTCTGCCATGATTCTGTTGCTTACCTCCGACACGGCCTCGTTCTCCCAGGATCGGTTGGAACTGCAAGCCGATAGCAGCATGGACAACAATAGAATGAACAGGATTCGTTTACTCATACCGAAGCGCCTCGCTTAACTGTGTTTTTGCGGCTCTCGAAGCCGGCGTGAAACTGGATACCAGACTGATCAATATGCCGAACAGACCGCTGAGCAGAATGATCGTCCAGGAAACCCCGAATTGATAGGTCAATGAATTGACCTCCAGGAACGTTGAAGTTATATAAATCAATAAGATTCCGCATACGCAACCGATCACGGTGGCGGCGAGTCCGATGCCAAGGCCCTCCAATAAAACCATCTTAATCACTTGGCTGCGCGTAACTCCTACCGCACGCATCATCCCGAGCTCGCGAACACGCTCCATAATATTGATGAGCAGCGTATTCGTAATCCCAATTCCTGATATCAAGATCGATAGAACCACAAGAAAATTGATAATTGTGAACGATCCTGTAAAGGTTGCGCTAATCACCGATACCCAATCTTCCGGTCCGAACATTTCCATGATGCGAACTCCGAATTGGTCGAAGATTCTTTCCCTCAATTGCAGTGGGCTGGTATGCTCATCTTTGAGAACTAAGGCATTCCTTTCATATTTGAGACCGAATCTGTCCCTGAAGTTGTCTTCGCTCATAAAAGCGCCGTAGCCGCTATTCTTCATCGTGTCGACCACCGCAACCACTTTGAACGATTGCGTGCCTTGAAGCGTCTGAAGCGAGATGCTCTCTCCGATTTTGCCGCCCCACACTCCGAAAGCGATCTTATCCAAAATGATTTCATCTTTATCCAAACTTTTGATAAGTTCGCTGTGCGATTTCCCCGATACCGCGAACAGCGGGAATCGATCGATCCACTCCTCCCCTACGCCATAAACGGGGAGTTTGCGCTTTTGGCCGTTCAAGGTCCAGATGACGGATTGCAAGGAGTACGTTTGCGCATCGGCCACGCCTTCGATTTTTTTCAGCTGTTCCAAATCCGTTTTTTCGATGTGATGAAACATGATATCCAGGTTGCCGCCGTAGGAGGAATAAATGACTTTTTCGTAAGTCTGTATGAGCGCGGTGTTCAATGAACTCATCAAGACAATCATCGCAATCCCCAAGCAGAGAATAGCGGAAGTCATCGCCGTACGGCCCGGATTCCGGTTCAGATTGCGCGCCGCCACTTCACCGCTAAATCCGAAAAGCAGACGGTAGACCGGCTTTAACAAGAAAACGAACATTTGAAACAGGTATGGAAAGACCAAAGCTACACCGATGAGCAGCGGCAGAATCAGGAGTAAATGCTTGATGAAAAATCCGGACAGGATCAGAAGCATACCGATGATGCCTGGCCACTTCTTGAGGGAACCCGCCGTGGAGCGGCTTTCCTTTAACACCTCGATTACGCTGACTTTACCGGCTTGACGGATCGGATACAGGGCAGCCGCGATCGGCACCAGTATGCCTGCAAGCACGGAAACGACAATTCCTTTGGCAAACACCATGCTTCCTTCGTCATGGACACTAAACACCAAAAATATGACTGCCTTTAATACAATCGCAAGTCCGTATCCCAACAATAAACCTGCGGCAGTTCCAACGATGGAGAGCAGAATGACCTCAAACAGGACAAAAGTTCGTAATTGCTCGGGCGCATATCCCATCGTCTTGAGCGCGGCAAATTCGTTCTTTCGCTCCTTGATGCTCACGTAAAAAGAATTGAAAATGATAAAGGCGCTTAAGGCAATCCCAAGAAATCCGGCAATATATAGCGCGAGAAAGAACGTCTCCACTTCTTTGAAATGAGCATCGAAATCGATCACGACAGGCTGCATATAAATTCCATCGAAACGTTTGACAAACTCATCGACTTGCTGCCCTACCGCATTCGTTTCCGAATCATGAACGGACTTGATTTGAACGTTCTCTATTTTTCCGGATAATCCGAACCAATCTTGTACGACAGACAGAGGAACGGCTACCGTCCAAGGATGATACTTGGCCATCATCCAGCTGGACGGACCCATCAGTTCAACGGTATACTTGACGATTGCCGATATTTGAATCGTTTGGATTCCCTTGTCCGTGTCAAAGGAAATCGTATCGCCCACATCGGTTTTCCAGACCTTTGCCGTCCGGTCCGTGATGATGGCGCCGCCGGATGTCAAATCGCCTTTAATCAGTTTAAAATTGGTAAGCGGTGTGTCCAGATTGCTGTAACCGGCCAGATCGACTCTTTTTTGAATAGCGGACAAACCTTCTTGTTCAAAATGCAGCTTTGTATTTTCTTTTAACACGGCGATAGAAACCGTATTTTTCAGTTTTTTGACTTCTTTATACACTTCTTCCGAGAAATAAGCTTCGGTGCCGTAAATCGTATAATCCGCTTTGCCGAAGGCCGCTTTAAGATAAAGGGGAAAAACTTTCTTCGCGGTATCGACGGAGGCGATCACCGCAAGCGTGGAACCTGTCCCGATTACAATCGACATGACCGTCAGCAGTGTCCGAAGTTTTCGGCGCATTAAGTTGCGCCATGCCATTTGCCATAGATTCAATGCCAGTCCCCTCCGTCCTGTCCTTCCTGAACGACTTCTCCGTCCCGAATCATGATGATCCGATCCGCCGTTTCCGCGGCATGCCGATCATGCGTAACCATCACGACCGTGATTTGTTCTTCCTTGTTTAATCGGGATAAGAGCTGCAGGACGCCCTCCCCGTTTTTTCGATCCAGATTTCCCGTCGGCTCATCCGCCAGAATGAGCCCCGGCTTCATGACAAGGGCTCTCGCAATCGCCACGCGCTGCTGCTGCCCTCCGCTTAACTGGGACGGGAAGTGAGATGCTTTGCCTTCCAAATTTACATCCTGCAGCAACTGTTGTACTCTCGCTTTGATCTCCGCCTTGGAGGCCTTATTGGCCGCAAGGGAGAGGCTTACGTTCTCCGCCACGGTCATCATCGGCAGCAGTTGATAGTTTTGAAACACAAATCCCACTTTCCTGCGGCGGAACAGCGTTCTTTCTTTTTCGTTCAAACGATTCAGTTCTACCCCGTCCACGATAATGCTGCCTGTGGTCGGCAGATCAAGGCCTCCCATCAATTGCAGCAGCGTGCTTTTACCCGAGCCGCTGGGTCCCATAATCGCGATGAATTCGCCTTTCTTGATGTGAATATCGTTCTCTTTCAAAGCATGGAAGTTACCCGCTTCCAAGGGAAAAACCTTGGATACTTTTTCAAGTCGAATCATGTATTTTGCTTCCTCCTTGATTTTGTACACCCGATCGGTATGAAACTATCATAAAGCAGAAAAAGACATGGAAA
>JAWLCZ010000011.1:21064-39346 GCA_041686835.1 Paenibacillaceae bacterium
GCCAACGATGAACGCGTCCCCGCAAATATTTGCGGACGCCCCGCAATATTGGTATCACTGATTTTGACAAAAAAAAAAGGCCGGTATTTTCCGGCCTAAGGATGCTGGGAAAGTCCTAAGTAAGGTTATTAACATTAGGGAGGGTGGGGGTATCTTCCACTGTTAAAATCGCGTTATCTTTTTTGAATTTTCGGAAATAACTGCGATTTTAAAAGTGCCGTAAACTTTCCGGCAGATACCCCACACCCCTATTTCAATAAAAACTTGGAGTAGGAACTTTCTCGTCAATCTGAGTCCAGAGCAAGCTCTGGCCTTTTCTTGTTAGATGATGCCTGTGGGAACGAGAATGATTATTAGCAGAATGAACAGAACAAGAACGATACCGATGATTGTGAATCCGCCAAAAAAGCTCATCGTTTTCCACCTCCTTTCTAAAGAGGTTCAGTATATCGTATTTACCGGACCTTAAACGTGATTGGACAAATTGTAGAGGAAAACGAAAAATGTGCGGCTCAAAACGAATACCCGCATTTGCCAAGAGTCAACCCGGACGAACTAGTGTCGCGCTCGCAATTAGCGAGTTTGATTGCAAGAGGTAAGATTTAAACAAAAAAACGCCACTTAGCGGAAAGGATTCCGTTAGGTGGCGCTTATTTTTGTTATCCGTTCTCACTCAATTCGAGTCTTAGAGCATGAAAGAGGTATTTTAATTTTTTGGTGGAAAGAAAGTGGATAGCGGAAAGTCCGATGGAGTATCCCCTTGCTGAAAACGGACAAGAAGATTGTGACTACATTTGAAAAAAGACACTTAAAGATTCTGCTTAATGCACCGAACAAAAACACATTCACAGGCTTTCGCGATTACGTGTTGATGCTCTTACTACTAGATACCGGGATACGCATATCCGAAGCTGAAGGAAGTAAGTTGTCAGACATAAACTGGAAGGACAACTTAATAAAAGTGTTTGGTAATTCACGAGTAGAAAGATATGTCCCTTTCAGCGAACGCTTAAAAGAGAACTTACGAAAATACATTTCGTTAAGGCGTTCACTGCATCACGATTTTTTATTTATTAACATTGATAACGAACCGTTAAAACGGCGGACTATGCAGGAAAAGATTCAACTATACGGTATAGAATGTGGAATTAATGATGTTCGCGTATCTGCGCACTCCTTTCGGCACACGTTTGCCAGGATGTACTTACTTAACGGAGGGGATATTTTAACGCTACAAAGGTCTCGGCCATTCAACGATTGACATGGTTCGTCGGTATGTTGAAATGTTCTTAACGGATGTATCTAAGCAACACCATAAATATTCACCATTAGAACGATTTTTAGAAGAAGAAGAGGAATAAAGGTTAGATAAATAAGGACCGGAATAAATCCGGCCCAGCCCGGTATTTTCCGGCCTCCTATAACACTGGCTAATATAAATCTTCTGTTGGCAGTATCCCCAGGCTTTTCGCTTTTTTTATGGCTTCCACCCGTGAACTCACATGCAGCTTTTGGAAAATTTCCGTTAGATTGTATTCCAATGAGCGCTGGCTGATCATCAATGTTTTCGAAATCTCTTTGTTGCTTTTCCCTTTCGCCAATTCCCGAAGCAGCTTTTCTTCTTCCGGGGTGATCGTCGTTGTTTCGCTTTCCGTCTCCCCGTGTACCACAATCTCCTGGCGTCTTAGCTGCTTGAGCAGCTGCATCGGTACAATGGCCTCTTTCCTCGCAGCGCAGCGTATGGCTTGGATGAGCTGTTCGCGCGTGGAGGTTTTGGCAATGAAACCGGAAACGCCCGATTCCATCAGCAAATTGAAATGAGGCGCAATTTCAAAACCCGAATAAATGAGGATCACGGCATCGGGAACGTATTCGAGTATTTTGCGGGTCAGATCGGCACCGTTAATATTCGGCATGTACAAATCCAAAAGCATCACATCAAATTTCTTCAGCCGCACCAAGTCAGGCACACAATAAACGTCGGTCTCGATCGTAACGTTCATGTCCGGTTCCGATTCGATCAACATTTTGGTACCCTCAACGACAGATCTGTGATCGTCAACCAATAAGATTTCCATAGCGTTCACCTTTAAGCTGTGTATTTGCCGGAAGGGAAATCGTGACGTGAAAGCCTTTTTGCGGTTCGGATTTCAATTCCACTTCCCCTTCCAAACTGAGGACTCTTTTTTCGATGCCGGCAATGCCCATATGTTGGAACGAGCCTTCGAAAGCGGACAAATCCATCCCGACGCCGTCGTCCGAATAGGAAAAATAAATTTTATCTTTCCCGCCTTTCAGCGCCATAGTCACCTTCGTTGCCTTCGAGTGCTTCGTTGCATTGTTCAGCAACTCCTGGACGATCCGATAAACCCCGAGAATCTGCTCCTCATGGAGCGAACAATCCAACGGCTCCGCCGAAAATTCGATCTCGTAATTGGAAAACATCCGCGTATACGAAAAAAGACTTTTTAACGATTCGACCAGCCCCATTTTCAGAAGAAAAGGGGGGCGCAGCTCGTTGCAGGTAATGCGGATCTGATGGATCGCATCCAACAGGCCCTCTTCGATTTGGATCAGTTCACGTTTCGTTTCCTTGTCAAAAGCGGCGGAGGAACGTAACGATTCCAGCTTGCGATACCAGATAATCAGGTCCTGCAGCACCGAATCGTGCAAGTCGCTGGAAAGCGAAGACCTTTCCTTCTCCGACAGCTTAAACAGAAGTCGCAGCATCCATTTGGGCGTTTCGTTTTTCGTTACCATGTCCTCAAGACGCTTCATCAGATCTTCAATTAAATGTAGATTGTCATAAAGGATGGTGACATAATGAACGGCCGTTTCAAGCCATTCTTCCTCAATCTTGAGCAAGGGATGTTTCGTTCCAATCCGTAAATAGACCGGATGCTGCTTCTCGCCGATTTTGACCAGTATATCCTGCTTGTTTCTTAGGGTATGTTCCTGTCCCCTCGGCACTTCTTCAATGGATACATGAGCGACTTGCAGTACGGTACTTACCTCTTCGATTAACCGTTTCTCCAACTCCGATACTTTCATGACGTTTGCAAGGTCGTTAGAGAACCGATTTAAGCTTTGTTGAAGGGTTTTATATCTTTCTTCGCTTCGGATTAATTCCCTCTCTTCCTTTTTTCGTTCCGTAATATCTTTAACAATGCCGTGCACACCGTTCAGCTCCCCTGAAAGGAAGATGGGCACGAACGTAATATTTACAATTCTCTCAACCTTTCCCGATTTCATGATGCGGCATTCGATATCCCTCGGCTCTTTCTTTTGCACGACATGGAAAAGAGCTTCATATACCGACGCATGATCCTCGTCAAAAATCAAACCCATAAAACAACGATCGGGCAGCTTGTCTATTTGGATACCTGTAATCTTCTCAAAAGACTGATTGGCATTTACAAAATATAACCCGTTCAATTCGATAGAAAATACGCCGTCTAAATTATTTTCAAATAAAGACTTATACCTTTGTTCACTCTCCTCCAGTGCCAACTCGGAACGCTTCTTCTCGGTAATATCCAGTATAATGCCGTCGAGCCGTTCGATCGCACCCGAATTGTCCAGATAAGGATGGACAATCAGCCGGCCCCACCGGGTTTCTCCTTCAACATGGATGAAACGAAATACTTGGTTAACCGGCATCCCCATATCGAGCTTATTTTTCACTTCTCCCATGAGAATCGCGTTATCTTCGGGGTGGATATGGTCATGCAGCCGAATCGGTTTGGACATGATTTCCCGCCTCGGCAATCCGGATATTTTCTCGATGCTTTCGGAACAAAACGTGTAGCGGGTAAAATCTTTGTCGGTTGACCACACCGCGGCGTTTACATTATCCAATATATTTTGCAGCAGTTGCTCGGTCTTTTTCCGTTCGGTTACATCCCTGGCCACAGCCACAACATACTTTACATTACCATTACTGTCCAAAACAGGCTTCACCCGGGATTCTACGTGAACCGTATGGCCTTGTGCATGAACAAGCCGATACTCCAAATCCATCGGCAGCTTCGATTGCACAACCTCCGCATGTAATAAACGCACACGATCCATGTCGTCCGGATGGATGACGCCGAATGCATCCATTCCTTCGTACTCTTCGATGGTATAACCTATTAATGACTCGATGGATGGCGATACATAGCGGACAATGGCGTCGGTATCGACCAGAACAATCGTATCCAATGTATTCTCGGCAATAATTCGGTACCTTTCTTCACTTTCGTCCATCTCCCTGAGCGCATCCTGAACCTTTTCCATATTTGATTTCTCCTTGTTTTCATTTGACCTCACCAGCGTTCCTCCACCCTCGCTTAAGACAATTATATATGAATCCCTCTGGCCTGAGCGCGCAAAAAAATAGGGAACGACCGCAATTTATGCGGAGTTGCCCCTTCAGCGTTTCGTGATTTTATCCCTTAGAAAATCAACACTCTTCCGCACCTCGGATTCATCCAGCCCGTGCAAAATCAAAGGCCCTTCAAACGAATAAGCTTTCAACAAGGAAACATATCGATCGTAATCGAGAAGGCCGGTTCCGGCAGCCACATACTGCGTTTCTTCTTCAGCCGTAAAGTCTTTCGCGTGAGCGATGACGATATGCTCCCCCAACAATTCAAACGCCTGCTCCATGATGGCGGGCATCTTATCCGGCTCGCCGGGGCGGACCAAGTTTGCGGCATCCATGACCACTTTTAATCGGGAGGATCCCATAGCGTCCAGAAGCAGTTTTCCTTTTTGCGCATCGCTCACGACATTGCCCGGTTCCGGTTCGAATGCCAGCGTAACGCCAAATTGTTCCGCAATCTTCAGCGCCTCCTGCATGGAATGTATCAAGTCTTTCCAGGCTTCTTTCGAGTGATTGTCCGGGTGCGGCTTCCACATATCGTAAGGGTCCCTCGTTCCCGTGCACAAGGTAATGACAGACGTTTCCATCTCCCCGCAAACGGCGGCCAAATTCCGCAGCTTGTCAAGCCCGCCGCTGCGAATGCGCCGATCGGGGTGTATCATATTGAACGTTCCGGAAACTGCGGCAATGCTGATGTTTCTTTTTTCGGCTTCAAGCTTTATTCGTCTGGCCGTATCCGTTTCCACCGCTTCGGGCATGGACGGCAGACCGGCGCAAGCCATATTGAATTGAACGTAATGCAGTCCGTAGGCTTGCACCGCATCCAATGTTTGTTCAAGCGACGGCCGTTGAAAGGTTTTCGCAAAGATGCCAAGCTTCATCAGAGGCCTCCGGATACGTCGGAAAGCTTTACCGTCTCTCCCGTTTCCGCCGATCTGGCAATGGCGACCATCGCGCGCACTGCGGCTGTGCCATCGTCAATGTTCGCTCCGCGCATCGGCGCCTGATGGAGAATCGTATCGGCAAAGCCCTCCAGCTGCAGTCTGAAGAAATGGGCGTCTTCGCCCAACGGACGATGATAGCTGGCGTCGCGAACCGAGAACACTTCCACATCGCTCGCTTTGAACAGCCAAGGGTTATAGGTTTTCCCCAAGATGCTCCCAAACTCACCGTACACTTGAAAACCTTCATGCCAATCCATTCTTACGGCAACCGTCAAATCGAGATGTCCGACGCACCCGTTCGCGAACTCGACACTCACAAACCAGCAGTATGCTCCGAATTTCTGCACGTTCGTCGCTCGCACGCTGACGATTTCGCCGCCGAGAAATCGGGCCGTATCCACTAAATGACTGCCGTGGGTCAGCATGAAATAACGCAATTTATCCGATTTGGGGTTTCCTTCGGGTTTGATGGCCCGGGAGCTTGTGACAGGAATGGGTTGAACATTGTCCGTTACGGTATACCTATATGTCGAATCGCAGTACCAAGCCTTAAGGGCCAGCAATTCTCCCATTTCCTCTTCAATGAATTTTTTGGCGTATGCAATTCCGGGATCGAAACGTTTCATATTTCCAACCTGAAGCGTGAGTCCGGACGCATAGACCCTTTTTCTCAATTCTTCGCATTCTTCGACGGAGACGCCGAGCGGTTTTTCGACTAACACATGCTTTCCGTATTGAAGCGCCTTCATGGCGGCCTCGACATGAAACTGGTCCGCTATACCGATAACTACCGCCTCCACCTGCGGATCGGCAAGCATTTGTTCATAGTCGGAATAGACGGCTTTCGGTTGATGAATCGCAGCCATTCTTGATACCAGGTCTTCGGCGGCATCGCAAATGGCGTACAATTCGGTGTTTTTCGCCCTGCGGCAAGCGTCCAGGTGCGCAAATTGGGAGATCGGACCGCAGCCAAGCACGCCAACTTTCAACAGTCTCGACTCTTTTTTCAACTCTCCGTACCTCCTGACCCGTCATCGGTTCATGCTATCTTCCCTCAGCATAACAGGCATAAAAACGCATTGTCAATTATTTTCGTGCAGAAACGAATAATAAACAATGACAATAACGCACCATGCGGGAGAGAAACCTTTCGTTGACCCATGCTTTATTTTTAAATTAGAAATTGTCCGAAGTTTGATCTGCAACACGAACATGAGATATACTACAGATATTAAAAAACAAGGAAGAACGTGCAAATTCAAGAAAACCGATTCAGAAAGGCGCAAAGAAGATGTTAAAAGAAGAGCGGCAGCAGCTTATCTTGGAGATGTTGAAAAAAGAAGGCAAAGTAGTGGCGGCCGATTTAAGCAGGCGGTTAAACGTGTCAGAAGATACGGTCAGGCGCGATTTGCGCGAGCTCGACAACCGGGGGCTGCTGCATCGGGTGCACGGCGGGGCTTTATTAAAGGGACCGCCCCTTGTCAGCTTCGACGAGAAACACAGGCAGGAACCCGAAGCGAAAGCCCGGATTGCCCGCACCGCACTGCAGCTCGTGCGAAACGGCCAAATCATCATCATAGACGGTGGAACAACCACCCTCGCCTTCGCGCAGCAGATTCCCGCTGATTTGCGGGCCACTGTCGTTACGAACAGTCCTCCCGTTGCCGTCGCTCTCTCTTCCCATACGCATATAGACGTCATTATGGTCGGAGGCCGGTTGTTTAAACAATCCATGGTCAATATCGGCGCAGCAACCGTTGAGGCATTGGAGAGGATACGGGCGGATTTGTGCATCTTGGGCGCATACGGCGTGCATCCTCAAATCGGCTTAAGCGTACCGGATCAAGAGGAATCGTTCGTCAAGCGCAAAATGATTGCGGTATCGGCGGAGACGGCGGTACTGGTTACCTCTCCCAAACTGGGCACCGCCTCCTCCTATGTTGTCGCCCCCTTAACCGATATCGATTATTTGGTAACCGAGCCGCAAGTAAGCCGCGAAACTTTGCTTGAGTACAGAGAATCGGGAGTCACCGTCCTGCAATAATCGAATCATTGGCAGCAGGTTCCGGGCATAGTAGCTGATGCGGCGCGCAATAGAGATTGACATTGTTTCTTTGTGTAACTATAATGGTTACATCGAGAGGGTGAACCACATGAAAAAAATAAGCAGCCGCTTTTCCATAGCGGTCCACATCTTGTCTCTGGCCTACTTGAGCACATCGCCCTGCACGTCGGAGTTCATAGCGAGAAGCGTTAATACGAATCCGGTCATTATCCGCAGAATCATCGGAAACCTGAAAAAAGCCGGTTTGGTTCATGTGAAGGCCGGAACCGGCGGAACCTACCTGAGAAAAGATGCGGATGAAATCACGTTGCTTGACATCTATCGGGCGGTTGAAGTCGTTGCGAAAGGCGAGCTTTTTCATTTTCACGAGCATCCTAATCCGGATTGTCCGGTCGGGGCCAATATCGAATCCGTGCTTCGGACGAGTATGCTGGAAGCCCAGTCTGCCATGGAGCATAAATTAGCACAAGTGACGCTGAAGCAGCTGGTGACCGATCTTAGCGAAAAAGCCGCGTCTTCCAAGAGCTGATTCCGTATCCGCTGTAACCGGTCCGGTTATCATGGCTCCATCTGTCTTTGCTTCTTTGCTTATTTTTTTGCATGTGTTGTAACCAAGTTGGTTATAATTATCCTGCTCTCGAAAATTTGTACAAGAAGGGATTGAAAACTCATGTCCATTTTTGTTACCGGCGCCACAGGTCAACTAGGGAGTCTGGTCATTCAACATTTGCTCCAAAAAGTGCCCGCAAGCGAAATCACCGCGGTTGTCCGCAATGTGGAGAAGGCTTCCGCTCTCGCCAATCTCGGAGTGGAAGTCCGTCATGGCGATTATCTTGTGCCGGAATCTCTCTATAAAGCTTTTGCCGGCGCCTCCAAGCTGCTCTTTATCTCCAGCCCGGACGCCGATGATACGCTTCGTATCGTGCAGCATGCGAATGTTGTAAAAGCGGCCAGAGATGCGGGAGTGAAACATATCGCTTACACCGGATACGCCTTTGCGGAGCAGTCCGCGATCCCCCTTGCCCAAGTCCATTTGGCCACGGAACATGCCATTCGCACGACGAACATTCCTTATACTTTCCTTCGCAATTCTTTATATACGGAATTGTTCGTGAACCCGGGTTTGGCCGCATCCGTAGAGCATGGAGCGCTGGTTACGAATGCGGGAAGCGGGACGATCAACACCGCCACCCGCAGCGATCTGGCCAAGGCTGCAGCGACGGTTCTTACAGAAGAAGGGCATGAATACAAGACGTATAACCTTGTTTCCAATCAAACCTGGAACTTTGACGATCTGGCTCACATCGTTTCGAAGGTTTCCGGCAAAAATGTCGTGCACCGGTCCGTTACCTTCGAGGAGGAAAAACATATTCTCGTCAACGCCGGCCTTCCCGAGCCTGTAGCCGTACTTATGGCGAATATATATAACGCGGTTTCCGATGGCGAAACGTCTAAAACGTCGGATGATCTGCAGAAGCTCATCGGTTCCCTTACGCCGCTTGAAGAAACCGTAAAACAAGCTTTGCAGGGCGGAGGAAGTAACTGAACTTCATGATTCAATGGGGAGGTGCCGCATGAAAGTCGAAATCTGGTCCGATTATGTTTGTCCATTCTGCTATCGTAGACTATGACGTGCACGATATGCTTGCATTCAAGTACGGCATAAGCCGCGAACAGGCGAAAGCGATGAACGGGAATGTAGCCGGGCAAGCGCAGGCTGTCGGACTCACGTATCATTTTGACACCATGATTGTGACCAACACGTTCGATGCTCACCGTTTGACTCATTTTGCAGCCGGGGGTACGGCAAAATGCACGAAATGGCGGAGCGGCTGTTTAAAGCTTATTTCACCGACTCCCGGCATATCGGCGATCATGAGACATTGGTCGCTTTGGCGTCAGAAATCGGGCTCGACCCGAACGAGGCTGCTGGGATGCTGGCGGGGGACAAATACACGAAAGAGGTCCGCGCCGACGAGCAAGAAGCGCGCAGATTGGGCATACGCGGGGTTCCGTTTTTTGTCATCAACCGCAAATATGCGGTTTCCGGGGCGCAGCCGAGTGAAGTGTTCCTGGACGCGCTCCAGAAAGCGTGGAATGAAGAAAGGCCACTCACCATCGTGGGCGATCCGGACGGCGACGCGGAAGATGCTTGTGCCGGCGGCTTATGCACTCCTGAGCGGAACGAATAAGCCGGAACAACAAAAATGCTGCCGAGGCAGTGCCGAGGCAGCCATTTTTTGTTGTTACCGGACATGGATCCGTCCAAATTCCTTTGCCGTACGGGGATGGCAACGGCCCGGCTTTACCGGGAGATCTGCGCCGGTTGGATGTGTTCATCCGATGGATTCGCTTTGCTCCGGCTGCCCCGCTTCCGGTTGGAACGAAGGCGCTTGGCCAGAAAATAGCTTCCCAACACGAAGATGACAGCGGCCGGCTGCAAAATCATGCCTTCCCAAGTCGGATAAACCCCGAACCATAATCCGCTCCAATAAGGAAGTTCCAAGCCGCGAATAGGATGAATGGGCATCCATCCGACCACCTGGAAAGAGTTCAGGGTGTTGCCGACCATCACGGCCAGCACACTGACAACAAGCACCCCGGTAATAATAAGCATTTTTTTATACGGAAGCGCAACTTGAATTTTGAAAAGGACAATGCCTACAAGCGAAATCAGCGCCATCCCGATAGCGACCCCTTCCAGCACGACCCGGGGTCCGGATTCCAGCACCAGCGCCTGTAAAAATAGCACGGTTTCGAATCCTTCGCGATAAATACTTTCAAAGCCAAGCATCACCATAGCCGCGGACTGTCCGACGCTGCTGCCCGCTATGGCCCATTTCCTGGATTGAAATCTTTTCAGTCAATCCGTCCAATACGACTGATGGAAGAACCAATTGGTGATAAGCAGGAGCAGAATGACGGCCATCAGGGAAACGACCGCCTCCACACGTTCTCCGTACCTGGCCAGCGTAAGCAGCAATTCCCGCGCCAATATCCATGTCGCCGCCGTCGCGAGCAGGGACGCAATCGACCCCCACCATAGAGGACGCCGCAAATGGGCGTATTCGCTGCGCTGCAGTCCCGCCAGCAGTGCCGCAAGGATCAGCACGGCCTCCAGCCCTTCCCGGAATACGATGATGGCGCTGTTGATCAGGACGGCATGGGGCGAATCATTGCCTCCGATCGCTTCCAGGGCGTTAGCCAGTTCTTTATCGAGCTCCTGTCTCGTTTTGCGGATATCCGCCAGCTCAGCCTGATTTTGAATTAATTGAGCCAGCCCTTTATATTCACCCAGCCCATACCAGAACAGTCCTTCCAGTCTGGGAATAAACTGCGGAGCGAACGCTACGAGTTTCGGTTCCGGGCCCGCTTCCAGGATGGCGTAAGTTTGCAATCGCGCGGATTCCGCGGCAACATAATCGTTTTGGGCTACGGCGGCCTCCATTTGATCCAGAACCGCCGCTATCGCATCCAAATCTCCCGCAGATAACTGCTTGAGCCACTCCGAGGGCATCACTTCATTTAACAGCTTGCTGATTTCGTCGACCGCGGATTCAACCGTCTTCGGGCTTGCAATTTCCGTTTGCTGATTGGCGCGGTTCAGCAGTGCTTTTAACTCATCCAGCCGCTGCCGGACTTTGGCCGACTTCTCCCCGTCTATTTTCTGCAGATCGCTTTGAAGATCGGTAAAGGCAACGGAAGCCGCTTCCGTGAACGTAACGGCTTCCACAATCTCAAAATCGCGGACGATGTGTCCGTTGCGGACGCCGCGGCCGTACTCCACCGGAACAAGGGACAAGAAACGCATCAGTTGGCCGGCACGGCGGGTTTTCTCTTCCTGGCTTAACGGAGCCGCGCGAAAACCTTGCAAAGCTTTCTCCAACTGCTCGAGCTTCTGCGCGGGATCCTTTCCCGACCTTACGGTTGCGCCAAGCTCTTTCATCATCGCGTTGAGCGCATTCAGATTTTGCTCGCCGGCCTGTTCCTGAAACGCGGGAGCCAGAATATGAAAATATCCTTCGATTAAGGCGATGTTTTCCGCCATTCTTACGGTGAACCCTTTTGCACTCGCATCGCGCAAATCTTGAACCGCCTTCTGCAAACGCCCCTGATACGTATCCAATAAATCCGAATCGATTAGCGTTACGGCTTCTTCTTTGGATACGATTCCTTGTTTATAGTTGCTCACGGCCAAAGTGGCATCCGTGCTGGGCAGGGAAAAACGGGTCGTTTTGCGGTACTCCCGAAGCTTTAACCATTCCTCCGCCTTGTCGGCGTCCCCATGATCCATCGATTGATGAACAATGGTGTAGCTTGCGCCGAGAATCCCCGTCCATATTTGGGATTTCGCTTCAGCCAGCCTTCGTTTGTCGTGATTTGCGGCCGCTTCCTGAGCGAGCGCAAAACCTTCGTCAATCCGGGAGGAGGAGGAAGCGTCCGCCGCCGCGATATCCGCCGCAAGATCGGTTCGATACCTCTTCAGCGCTTCGTCTATCTTGTTCTTGGAGCGGGCAGGCTGGCTGGAAAGAAGATGCAGCGCATCGGACAATGACGATCTGACGCTTTCCGCCGCCAGGACGGGATCGTGCGGCCGGGCCGCTATGCCGGAACCGGGGAAGCCATTCCCCGCTATGAGAAATACGATTGAGAGAAGAATCGTTTGAAGCACAATCTTTCTGGTTTGCATCGCTCTATACCTCAATCTTGACATTTAATTTCGCGGCAGCTTGAGTCACTTGGCCTGCAATCGCCGTAGCGCGGTTTTGCGCCTCGGCCCCGAGCATGTCGGCATCTTCCGCGGTAAACCGGTTACCCGCCTTCTCTTTGGTCAAAATTTCACTGACAAACGTTCGCAGCCCGGACAAGTCAGTTTCAATCTGATTGGCTTGATTCGCATCGATCTTGTCAATCATGGGGCGTACGTGTTTGTACACGACCTGAAGCCCCGCGAGGATGTCGGTAATGTCCTGCAGCCTCGATACGGCCACAAACTGCTTGGATTCCGCCTGATCGCCGCTTACGAAACGGGATTCCTTCCAAGCCTGGAAATATTCTTCCATCGTCGGAATCATGACGACCAGCGCCGTAAAGGCGTCGCTCGGGGTCGGCTTCCATTTCTTCGCATCTTCCAGCAACTGGGCCGATATCCCGGCAAAAGCGTCGGAAATTCCCTTTAATACATTGGCATCCGGCAATACTTCGCCGAAGTCGACTTGGCCGTTGCCGTCCAAATCGGGCTTAATTTGCGGAATAATCCACTCGGGATTCGTTCCCCATAAAGTGAGCTCCGCCAAATAGAAGTAATTGCCCGGCTTCTCCAACGTCTTCCCGTCCGGGAGCTTCAAATCAAATGAAACGACATCCTCCGTTCCTTCCTCGGCGGATATCCCCGCATCGATATCAATATCATAGTGAGCGAGCGACGGAACCCCCGCAACGATTCCCTCCATCAGTTCATAGGCGGGATTGGCCGCCAAAAAGTCGGACTTGGCCTTCTGCAAAATGTCCCGCACCTTCTGCTGTTCTTTTGTCCAAAGCGCGTTGTAATCAAATTGATACGTTTTGGCCAATTCATAATATTCATCGGCATGCTGCTTCAGTGAAGCGGTATGATCCCGCAGCTCCGTCGACTTTTCCACAAGATAGGCGTTGACGCCGCTTAAATCCGCTTCGGGCGTTTCCGGCTTGTTTTCTTGGGTGCCCTCTTCAGTTGAAACCGGGGTTTCTGTCGTCTTTCCGGTTGAAGCTTGCTGTCCGCTGTCGCTATTGCATCCGCTTAAAACCAGGACAAACCCAGCGCGCAGATGAACGCCAGGCGGAAGCTTTTTTTAAAAGGGTTGCTGTGCATGTTCAACACTCCTTCGATGATGTGTGTATTCCATTCGAATATGCTTGCCGCTCATGGGTTGAGGACACCCCAACGGATGTCCTCAACGCGGTATTTAACTTGAACTGCCTTACTTCACTTCGTGCTCTGTGCTCCTTTCTCGATCAACCGCACCAGCAATGCGGCACTTTCCGCTCTCGTCATGTAGGCTGCCGGCGCAAACTCGCTTTCACTGCGCCCGTACATCAAGCCTCCGCCGACGACCGCGGCGACATCTTCTTTCGCCCATGCCGAAACGGATGTCTTATCCTGGAAAGAGTCCAGCACGTCGATATTCGTCTGAACGGCTATTCCTTTCTGTTTCAACAGACGGTGCATCAAGGCTGCGATTTCTTCCCTCGTCACCGGACGGTCCGGACGGAAGCTGCCGTCTTCATATCCGCTGACCAGTCCCGCTTCCAGAGCGGCATGAATGGCTGGAGCGGCCCAAAAGCTGCGGGGAACATCCGCAAATTTATCCGGCTCCGGCTGCGGTGCACGGCCGGGCAAGGAAACGACGTTGGCCAGCATCGTTACGAATTGCGCGCGGGTTACCCGTTCCTCCGGCGCGAAATAGCCTTCCTTCATTCCTTTTACGTAACCTTTTTCATACAGGAATTGAATGTCTTTCTCCGCCCAATGCCCTTTAATGTCTTTGAATGCGGAAATTTGCATGAATGGTTCTTGAGCGATGAACAGGGCATACTGGCTGAAGTGAGTCGTCTCGAAAACGATCGCGCCGCGCGGCGCATCATATGTTCCGCCCACCAAGTCCCAACGCTGCCGTTCCGGGTTAAAACGATACGCTTGAAGATTTCCCGCCTCCGCCGCAGTTCTGGCTTCCGCCGGAACAGGCAGGGCGACGTGAAGAACCGACTGGAAGGAGGTTACGGTCACGGTTTCTCCGTTATGCTTGGTCACCAGCAAGCTCAACTCGTAGATCCGTCCGGCAAGGTTCAATACGGTACCGTTGGCGGCCTCGGCCATTCTGCGTTCCGCTTCTTCAGGCTCCAGCGGTTGCGCCGAAAACGCAATGCTGGCCGCATCGTTTATCAGGGCGCTGTCCAGCAAGTTCCCCGCTGAAAATGTAAAGGAAGCATGTTTCGTATCGATTTCGATCGGCTTATCCGAATCAGCGAGAGTCTTCCACTGGATTCCGGTCAGCGCCAAGGCTTCGGAATGTTTGACATCCAGCGTGATTACCGGTTTATTCTGTGTCCGCGCCTGTTCCACGGCATCATTCAATTGGCTGTCGCTTATGTTCGCATGACCGGATGGCTGCGGTGCTGCAGTACCGCCTCCCGAAGGTGTACTTCCGCCCGATGAACCCCTGCCCGGAGACGTGCCATTGCCCGGAGTTGTACCTCCGCCCGGAGTAGTGCCGTCGCCTGGTGTGGTGCCATCGCCTGGTGTGGTTCCACCGCCCGGAGAACCCCCCTCGCTATCGGAAACTACAGTGAATACACCTTCGTTCGCCGGCGTCTTGACCGGTCCGTTAGGCCCTGCCGCCATCGCAAGCTCCACGCGATACGAACCGGCGGACAAGCCGCTCACGGCTTCATCGAAACCATGGAAGTAATGGTAATGCTGCTTGTTGAAAATTCGCGACTCCTGAGAGCCGGATTCGATTTTGTACACTCTCAGATAAGGATAAATCCCTTGGATGTCAAGTTCGGGCTCTTCGTGGTAGATGCCCATGTCCTCTTCCCATCTGAGGAGACTTGCCTTAATCCTTCCGTCGGAAGTGCGCGTGTATTTCATCGTTGCCGCGCTGTTTTCGTTCACGCCGGACAGCCCCAGATCCGTCGAATTGTTGACGATGACAGAAACAAGCTTGTTGCCGAATTCATCCACGACCGAAGAGCTTCCTTTGATGTTGTCCGTCGGCTTCAACTTAGCGCTGGTCAAGGATAATTGCGGTTTGAATGTTCCGGCAAGCTTCCATGTTTTTTCCTCACCCGGCTTGAAGGTCTGCTCTCCCTGATCCATGAAGTAGTTCCACACATATCCCGGCGTTTCCGGATCCCCGAGCACCAAATTCATGTCGATTTGCAACGGTATGTTCGACGGAACATAGAAAACATGGCCTGCCCGCAGCAGTTCGTTCATCTGATCGTTATAACGGTTGAACGGGTAGATGACGGCTCCGCGGAAATCGTAATATCAGTCAATCTTGGGCTCCAGCGTAATTTTGGCCGAATTGGCGGCACTTAGAATGACTGTGCTGTTGTTTTCATCTACCGTTACGCCCGTAGACAGCAAATAATAATTCGACTTTTTCCCTTGTGCGTCGGCTATCGTAATGTAGCTCGCATCGAAATGGTAGGTGCCGGGTTCCAGATAAATTTTGCTGTATTTATACGTGGATCCGACGTTCACAGGCAGGTTGACTTCGGTTCCTTCCGCAAGTCCCGCATAAATAATATTGTGTTCCTTTCTGGTAATGCCGGTCAGTGGATTCCCGTCCGGACCCAACGCTTTGAATTCCACGGCCTGCAAATCCGCGCTTGCCCGCACATCCTGCAATTCTTCAAGAGATGTGAACCGGCGGAATAAGTAGACGTACTCGTTCTTCGAATTGGCATACCGAATGACCGCCAGATTGCCGTCTTTCTCGCTCGACACGGGAACGCCGGCGTTCACCAGCAGTTTTTTCGTGGTGGCATCCGCCCATTGCTGGAAAGACCATTCCCAATGGGGATGACCGCTCTCGTCCCTATCCAGGTGATACAGCCACACAAACGAACGGACGGCATTGCCGTTCTCATCTTTTACGCTAATGAAGGTGCCGTCATCCACGACCGTATTCGGCAGAGTCCGCACAATTTCTTGCCCGGCCAACGGATTGGCCTGCAATTTTAATTGAACCGTATATTCGCCGGGGGTCACGTCCGGACGTCCCGCAGCCCAGAACCCCATCCAGTAGAACTGGCGGAAAGCGGGACGCGGGGACAGGCTGCCGCTGTCGTAAACGACATAACCGTCGCTGTTGCGGGTGACTTTGTATTCCGGATACAGATCGCCGAAATATAGCTCCTGCGTCGTCCATTGATCCGACTGTTCATCCAGACTTTGAACGCGAAGCGCCGGATCGGCGATGTTCCGTTTGTACAGCGTCCCGCCGGTTTGCAGCGAACCGCGGTACATGCCGACAAGCTGATTGTTAAACGCGTCGGCAAAGTGATGTTTCGAGAAGAAGAACATGCCTCTTCTTTCCACGGTATATAAATCTTTTTGCGGCACATAGTTCTGCCCGATTTGCGCAAAATATTCTTTTAGCGCTTCCTCATCGGGCTCAAATTGCTTCAGTGTCAATCGGTATCCGATTTTGAGCTTGGTCTGGCTCTTCGCCTTGATTTCCGCTTTATTGTCCTTGGCGCCGAACACATACACCCAGTTCTGTTCGCCAGCCGCGCCGGGCACTTCTATATCGGCCCAGTAATCATAGGAACCCGCGGAAACAAGCAGTTTTTTGCCGGAGAGCACATTGTCGACGCCCAGCGCTTCGTCCGTTTGTTCATTGTACAAATACAGCACTCCGCGAATGAATCCGCCGGCGGCGTTGTCCAGAGACACCTCGCCGGTTTGGGTGCCGTCAAACTTGAGGGAAACGCTTTGATCCGTAATGCGTTCTTTCCATTTCGACATAAAATACGTGGCGCCATCCTCCGGGCTGTACGAAAACAGATTGTACACGCCCTTGTCCATATAAATCGTGGGAGCGACGTCAACGCCTTCTTCGTTTAAGGCGGTGGTCGTTCCTAAAGACACATGGTTGTCGTCCAGCACGGTAGCGAAATATTGGGTATGCCGGGTGGCCTGGTTGGCCTGGTTCACCGTCGTAAACTTCACCGGAACGGTTCGGTCCGCCTTGATTTCGAACGTTCCCGGTCCTTCCAGCGTGCGCTGATATATAAACAGCGTGTTTCCTTCGGGAGCGTCCTTGGCGTCGAATTTGCCCTGAACAAGCACGGAAACCGTGTTCAGATCGAATGCCAGTGCGCTCGGAACTCTGGCGATGCCTTCATAATCCGTTTTGCCCGTCCACAGCGTTTCGTAAGCATAGGAAGGCGTATGCAGTGGACTTTCGTCATCGTGAGCGATGCTCACTTTCTTTGAAAGCATGACGGTCGCGCCGACAGCATTCTGGCCGTCCGGACTGAAAATTTTCAGCATCAATCCGCTTTTGGGTTCGTTTCGCACCCACACGTTCATGCTCGTCTGGGCATGGACATTTTGCCCGATATAGGACACCGTCCACAACGTGTGTTTTCCTTCCGCGGCTTTTAGCGTATCCCATTGGGCGGTATATATCGTTTGGCCGGGATGCCCGGCAATGGCCGCAATTTGATTGGATTCCTTGATTTCATCCAGGTAGAAACGGACAGCCGTTACTTGGTCCGCATCTTTATTCACTTGAGCTTTCAGCGTGACCTGGCCGGCCAGGTTCGCATCCGTATACGGCTCGACGATTTTAATGGCGTCCGGCGCATCGGTGCTCAACACGCCAAGGGCATTCACTTTCCCCGCTCCTGTCATTTCATCCCATCCCGGCGCACCCAGATCGGTGGCCGATTTTACGATCGCGTCCGCAATGGCGCCCTGGCTTGCATCCGGATATTTGATTTTGTACAGCGCCGCTACCGCCGCCACGTGGGGCGCCGCAAACGAAGTGCCGTTCAAGCTGCTGTAATCGTTCCCGATCAGGCCCTGTCCTGCCGGAACGGTCGTTACAATGCCGACACCCGGCGCCATGACATCGAGCGCTCTTCCATAGTTGGAAAAAGTGGCGCGCTGATTTTGCTGAGCGATGGCTCCGACAGCCAATACGCCCGGGGCTGCCGCAGGATAAACGCTGTCCACGCTCGTCCCTTCATTACCGGCGGCGGCTACGACAAGCACGTTTTTCTCCTGGGCATAGCTGATGGCGTCGGCAATCGCTTTGCTGTACTTCCCGCCCAAACTCAAGTTGATGATATCCGCACCATGATCCGCCGCATAGATGATGCCTTCCGAAATGTCAAACGTGCTGCCCCAT
>JAWLCZ010000012.1:0-38731 GCA_041686835.1 Paenibacillaceae bacterium
GATCAAGTCCGATTTTATGTGTAAATTCCCTCAGCTAGATTGTGCTACATAATGCGAGTTATTTTTGAAGCAGACTTCGGCCGGTTCTCGCGCCATTCCAAGTACTCGGTCATGTCGAGATACTTCTTTCCAGCAGCCCATTTCTCGTCATGTTCCATAAGCAGAGCGCCGATGAGTCGAATGACAGACTCCCGATTTGGAAAGATGCGAATTACGCGTTCACGGCGACGAACTTCCTCATTCAGCCGCTCAACGCTATTCGTCGTTCGTAGACGCTTACGGTATTTTTCGGGCAGGCTCAGTACGGCTGTTGCATCGTCAAACCCAGCTTCTAAGATCCGCATCGCCTTAGCCGCTTTTTCCTCGTATGCCATAATCGTTTGTTGAAGCAGCATCCGCGCCGTTTCTGGGTTAGGAGCTTCTAAAATGGCACGTACATGCGTATAGATTTCGTCTTTGAGGCCTTTAGGAGATGCATCCATTACATTGCGCATGAAATGGGTTTGGCATCGTTGCCAGGTTACGCCTTGCAGTTGTTGACGAATGGAGCGAACTAAACCGCCGTGATCATCGGAAACGACAAGATCCACGCCCCGGAGTCCGCGTGTTTTCAGCCAATTGAAGAACTCAGTCCAACTTTCTTCGGATTCCGTGTCACCCAACATCAGGCCCAAGACTTCGCGGTGTCCATCCGTATTAACACCAATACCAAGCATCACTCCGCGAGAGCGAACACGGCCGTCTTCACGCACTTTCAAATACAGCGCATCGACGAGAACAAAGGGGAATCGGCTGTCGGATAGCGGGCGGTTGTTCCAAGCCGTCACAATCGGATCCAGACGCTTACACAATTCAGAAACCGTGGACTTCGAAAACTCCGTACCACAAAGTTCTTCCGTCACCTGTGATACTTTGCGTGTAGAGACGCCGTTTACAACCATCTCCATCATGGCAAGGATAAGGGCTTGTTCACTCCGCTGGTAACGCATAAAAAGCTCCGTAGAGAACTTTGCGCCACGAATACGAGGAACGCTTAGGGTGATCGTTCCGACTCTAGTATGCAATTGATGGGGATAGGATCCATTGCGGTATCCTTGACGGTTTTCCGTTCGTTCGTAGCGATCGGCTTCCACCTGTTCGGTCACCTGCGCTTGTAAGACTTGGTTTAATACCGATTCAAGCAGCTTTGCTACACCCGCATCTTGAGAGTTCCCTAGAAATAGTTGATGCAAAAGCTGTGAATCTACGTTAATCTGGTATTGAGCCATTTCATAACACCTCGTGCGTTTAGAGTTTTGTCTCGACAACATTATTCTAACTGAGGGTTCTGAACATGGCTCCTTTTATTTTTCGGAGTTTACCATTTTACACAATTATACGGACTCAAATCTACCTCGCGCTTGCTTGGGTAAAGAAATCGGTTAATATTTGTGTTGTAGGCCGCAGCGGATCGCTTCCGTTAGGCGCATCAGGCTCTCCTGCCAATGCATAATAGGCGATAGCCTTTTCTTTCGCATATCTTTGACCGACAAAGTCCAAGAACTCATTCCAATCGCTCATGTCATAGGGCATTTTCCCTTGAAGCTTTAACAAATTTCTGTATGTGGCCAGATCCAGGATGACTCGCAATCCTTTGGCATCCGCCTGATGAATCACGTAATCAACATTTTCCCACACGACAGAATCGTAAGGATCTTGCGTATCCAAATGGAGAAAGTCCAAAACTCTGACCGTATTCAATTTTGCATCCACAGCTTTTTGAAGTTGTTCATCGATATAACTGCGGAACTGGCTGTTCTTCCAGCCTATGCCTCCGCTCTGATAAATCGATGCACCGTAGAGATACCATTCTTTACCTTGCTGGTATAGCTTGGTGCCCTTCGCCGTAATAAAGCCGGGAGCTGCTGAAGCGGACGCGTAATAAAAAGGTGCAGCTATCAATAGGACCAGTAAGAACATGAATAAGCTTACTGTAAAGAAAGAACGATTTCTCTTCATTATGACCAACCTCGTTTCTCATTAGGATCATGTTTTTCAATAATCTGTATTGCAAACGTTATGAATCTTGAATTTCGTACAGTGAAGAACAGGCTGTGCATTTTGTGCATTGTGCATTCTGCATTGTGCATTTGTGCAATGTAAATGACGCTTCACGTTTCGTATGTACCGCCAATGAAATTCTGCATTCCGTGATCACCCGGCAGTATCCATCGCTGGTGGGTACTCTTGCTCCCCCCTCCTTTCTTCCAATTTCTTCATCGAGAAGATACTTCGATACATTTCTTACAAATCCTTCAAAATTAACGCTCGATTTGCACCTTTCTTATTCCATAGCGCCACAATAGAGGTTTCGCCCGCTTGGACGTTCTCTTTCGGCAGAAGAAAGAAAAATCCCAAGCTGCACGCACAGCAAGGGATTTGTGTTAAACCAACTTCAGGTTAACGGCCCTTCATTTTCTTCACATATTTGTACACATCGCCCAGATCTTTATAACTTTCGCTTAGCATATCAACAACCTCTTTGCGTATTCCCATACGATGCAATTCCTTCTCAAAAGCTATGACTCCTTTTTTACGCATGACTATATACCGGGGGATCAACATGCCCGCTTTTCCGGCAATACCGACTAGATGCGCAGCCGCTTTGACCCAGCTCATACTATCGACTCAATTTTTGAAGCTGGTGGCCAACGATTTGACGGTATCCATATAATCTTTGGCCATTTTCAAGGCTTCCGCTTCAGGAATGCCGGAATCAACGAGCTCTTTATAAAACTTGCCTACCGCTTTGCCCATTTGGCTTCCTGCCTCTTCCGAATACAGGGTTTTCAAAAGTTCAGTAACCAATTTCGGCACCTTGGTGGATACGACCTCCAACACTTCACTGAGCTCTTTTGCATCTTCACTCATGACAAACCTCTCCTTTGAATTTGATTGAATGTATGATATGCCAAAGCCGGCATAGTCATCTTGAGCGCCCAATCCACCCAGAACGAAATGCGGAGTTCCGTTCCTTCCTGTCGAACCGCTTTTGCTTTGATTCGTTTCAGCCATTCCTCTTTTCGGGCGCCTTCCAACGAATGGCGAAATTGCCGCATGCTTTGTACGAGCTGTAACTCATCTCTTAGATGTTGCTTGAACTCTTGATCGGTGAGGATGAGACGGAACACCTGCATTTTTGCTTCTGCGTCCAAAAATCCGTGTACGTATTGAAAGGCGAGTTCCTGTTTATCGATGGATTCCATAGTTCCCGCTCTCCTCCTTGTACCAGTCTTTCAGTTTGTTTCTCGCATAGTGGCATTTGCTCTTTACGGTGCCTTCCGGGATGCCGAGGATTTGAGCCATTTCTTTGTACGTGAGGTTTTCGACATAGATACCGTATATGATTTGCCGGGATACATCATCCAACCGGTTTACGATTTGTTCGAGATCCAATTGCATAGCTATGTGTTTTTCGTAGGATGGAACGGTAAGCGCCAGATTTTCCGGTTCTCTTAACGTATCCGGGGGGGACCTTCGAAGGCGGTCAACCATTTTATGATGGGCGATCGTTAAAATCCAGGCTTTCACGGATTCCGCCTGGGCAGCTTTGCGAAGATTGGAATATACGGATAAAAACGTCTCTTGAACAATATCCTCAACCAGATAAGCGTCTTTCAGTTTAAATCTGAGGTATGAGTAAACTGTGTCCGCATAATCCGCGTAGAGCCGGTCAAACTCCATCCTCTCCTCCCCCTTCATCAATATAGTCGCAAACCATCGCGATTCGGTTCGAATAAATGAAGGAGTTCTTAAGATTTTTTCCATGATTTTACTTCCCAATATTAAATACGGGCCGAATGATGTGCCAACCAAAAAACCGCTCATAATAAGAACGGTTGATCGAACTATCGTTCTTCGTAAGCACAATCATCCGGAATTGAAATCAATCGGCTTAGGAAAATGCGCCTCTCTGCCTGGGAATGAAGTCGTGTCCGTAGATGCAGAAAAACAGTTCCAACGACATAGGGAATTTGTTCCATTATTCCCCCATAATGAGAGAATAATATTTACATCGGAGGTATAAAAAAGATGAAGAAGAAATCTTTCACAATTCTTGCAACGCTTGCCTTGTCGACCGCATTTGGCGCAGGAGCTTACGCCGGCGCGAATCTGGAAGAAATCCAGGCCTATTTGAATCGAGGCCTTCAGTTCAAAATCGACGGTGCGGCCTGGCAGCCGAAGGACACTAACGGATCACCGCTATACCCGATCACCTATAACGGTACGACCTACTTGCCCGTGCGCGCCATTTCGAACGCGCTTCAAGTCGCCGTTAACTATGACGAAACGACAAATACCGTTTTGTTGGGCGAGCGATCCGAGGGAGTTCCGATTACGGCCGAAAAATTCTCGCCTCTCATCTTCGTCCTGACAAAGGAAACGTCGAAGACCGAATATAAAGGGACGAATCATAAAGAGGTTTTCCATACATCAGCAATTAACGGTAGTCCTTCGGTCAAGTTTTACCCCGAAAAAAAATATCAGAAGTTGTTCCTGCAGGTGGCCGCCGAGGGCAACCCGTTCACAGTCAAAGTCGAAAGCAACGATGTTGAACTCGCCGCAAAGAAAATCGCCGAATCGGACGGCATCCAAACGATCGAGGTTGACATCGGCGGAGTGAAAGAATTGAAAGTAAAGATAGACGCGGCACCTCTGGCGGAAGGCGAAGCCCGCATATTCACAAGTTCTTACTATAAATAGTCGCTAAGTAATCGCTTTGAGAGAAAGTTCATTTATCCGCTTCCCTACGGACCCTGTACGAGTCCTTTTTACATAAGCTTTTACTGACCGATAATATACCGGAATTTCTCGATATAGGCGTCTTTCTTTTCCACTCGCCGCAAATGGTCATAAAAACTGAACGGGAATTTAAATAGATGTCCAAAATCCCAATCCCGATGAGTGTAGTCTTCCTCCCAGAACTTGTACTCGGTCGGCAGGAATTCCGTCCGCGTTGAACATTGTAACGGCAGGCGATCAACAGGCGAAACCAGCTTGATCGGATCGCCCGGCATAATGTGCCGGCTTCCACGAAGGGCTTTAACCAACTTAAGAAACGGCAGCAGTCCTCTTTCGAAATACGATACATGGCCAAGATCGTATAAGATGTTCAACGCATGTGAAAACGTCAGCATATGGCCGATCAAATCATGGTGCGACTCGGCCCGGTAAATGATGGGGAAATCCGCTAACTGTTCCAAGACAAAGAACGATAATTCACTCGGATTGGATATGGCCGGAAAACGGTCCTCTTCCGTAATGACCATCCTTTTCACTTCCGATGCGGAGAAACCGATCCACGACCGTCCCGGAATCGTTCGTTCAAACGAGCGAATAAGGCTGGTAATACCCGCAAGATCGTCAGGGTTGCCCCAACCTTTAAGTTCACGTATGGCCAGCAAACTTATCGAACTGTAGATCACGTTATGACCGACCCAGTGGAGTTGATCGATCGTTGGGTCAAGCGCCTCGAGTATGGCGGCCACGGCTGTTTCTTCGTCGCACACGGTACGGTGTTGTTCGCTGTTCATGCCAAGAACTTTATTTACCATGGCTTTTGCTTGCGAGAATATGAGACGTCCCAGTTCGGCATCCATGTCATGGTCTTTAACAAAAAAATAACTGGCAATCGCGGCAGCGCCAAAGTGGGCCTGCCAAATGTCGCCGGTTTCCTTCTTGCATGATGAAATGATTGCCAGCCCGTCCTCCAAAATGGTCTGATTCATGAACGTTTCACTCTCCTAAATATTACTGCTCTAATGATAACGGATTTCGTCATTTGTGTAATCAGCATTTCACAGTATCGGTTCCTGCGCCATCCGTCGTAAGCCTTATAGCTGTTGTCCACCGTTCCATACACCCGAACATGTAACGTTTTTTAGGTTGTAGGACAAGCAAGAAGACCGCAGCTACAAGGAGTCTGCGGCTAGCGGTATCGAAATTTTTGTCCACTTGATTCAGTTCTTTTAAAATTTCGAAAGCATGAAGCGTCCCTTCGACATTGACATAGCCGTCCACGATCCAAGTAGGAATAATTTTTTGATAATAATCGCGAACCAATTGTTGTTCATAGCCCAGCTTTTGTTATAGTCCATAGTAGTGGTGTAAAATTGCTCAGGGCTTCTTGACAAGGGAAGCCACGGTATGATTTCTACTAAAGTGACGCCAATCATCTTTAGAAAGAGGATCAAACCGTGGCTTCTATAGATAGAATGTTACTTTTAGAGATTTTACGCAAGTCTGGTTCTGACGGGATTTTTTAGGAACCCTTTATTTCAATGCATAAATTCTAATCTCTAACGATTTATTAAACAATCTGTCTAACTAATTTTGAAACATTTCTAACTAATTGGAAACATCACAAACACAAAAAAAGAGGGCCGAAGCCCTCCTCTTACGAACATCTGCTGTAACCGCAGTTCGTGCAGTTTTTGCAGCCTTCCGTGTTGATCAGCGAAGCCGAGCCGCACGACGGGCACAAATCCGTTGACGAGGCGACAGGCGCCGCCGCTTGCGCGGGAACGTGGATTTCCTGGGTCGCGGTCACGAGTTCGTCGGTGTCGGCGCCGTCGATATGCATTTCCAGCGCTTTCGCCACGGCGTCGGCAATCGACTCGACGCGGTTGGCGCCGAAGCCGATCGCGCCCGAACCCCCGATTCCTTTCAAGTGCTTGATCAGCAAGCGCACCTTATTGCCGTGCTCGCCGTAACGCAGGAACAGGGAGCAGACGCGGCCGAGCGCTTCGGACATCGCGAACACGTCGGAACCGGCTTTGCCGACGTTGAGGAAAATTTCCACCGGCGTGCCGTTCAAATCGTTAATCGTAATATACGCCATGCCCAACGGAGTATTCAGCTTGTAAGTCGCCCCCTGCAAAACTTGCGGGCGTCTGCGGTACTGCTTGTCGAAAATTTGTTCCGTTTTCTTGTCGATATTGACGGCAAGCGATTGCGACAAGCTGTTCATGGACGCCGCTTCGCCCGTTTTCTCGCCGCCGGCTTGGGCCGGAGCCGTTGCGCCGTCTGCCGCCGGTGCTTTCTCCTCTTTTTTCTCCGTATGAAGCACCTGCACGTCACGGCTGCCGTCGCGGTAGATTGTCACGCCTTTGCAGCCCAGTTCAAAAGCGAGTTCGTACAGCTTCTTCGTTTCTTCCACCGTAAAATCGGCAGGGCAGTTCGCCGTCTTCGAAATGGAGCTGTCCACCCATTTTTGAATCGCCGCCTGCACGCGGATATGATCCTCGGCGGAAAGGTCCATCGCCGTGACGAAATAATCCGGAAGCTCTTCGTTCGGATGCTCGTCTTTCCATTTTTGAGCGATCGGCACATACTGCTTGTCGAAACCGAGACGGCTCTGGCGGTAATATTCAAAAGCGAAATACGGCTCGATCCCCGTCGACGTTCCTACCATCGTTCCGGTGCTGCCCGTCGGCGCCTGCGTAATGACCGTGACGTTGCGCATGCCGTTCTTTTGAATCGCCGCGCCCACTTCCGGAAATTCCTTCGTCATCTGTTTCATGAAGCCGCTTTGCAAAAATTTGTCCGCCTCAAACTTCGTGAACGAGCCTTTCTCGGCGGCGATTTCCGAAGAAGCCAGGTACGCTTCCTTCGCCATAAATCCGTACAATTTGTCCAGAAACTCCAGAGATTCCGGGCTGCCGTAGCGGATTTTCAGCTTGATCATCAGCTCGGCCAATCCCATCGTGCCCAGACCGACGCGGCGCTCGGCTTTCTGGTTTTCTTCGTTTTCCTTAAAATGATACGGCGTTTTATCGATTACGTTGTCCAGAAAGCGGACCGAATAGCGGACGACTTTCGCCAGTTCGTCCCAAGCGACGTCGTCTTTTTGTTCGTCGTAAAACTTGGACAGATTGACGGCCGACAAATTGCAGACGCCCCATGCCGGAAGACCCTGCTCGCCGCACGGATTCGTGCAAATAATCGGATTAAAGTACCAGCTGTTGGACATCTGGTTGTAATATTCCATAAACACGACGCCGGGTTCGGCCGATTTCCAGGCGGATTCGATAATCGTGTGCCAAACGTCGCGGGCTTTGACGGTGCGGTATACGTTCACTTTTTTGCCGAGCTTCTTCCACTTGTCCAGATCGCCGTCCCACAGTACGTTGTAATCGGGATCGGTCGTGTCCGGGAACATCAGATCCCAGTCCAAATCTTCTTTGACGGCTTTCATAAAGCCGTTGCTCACGCATACCGACAAGTTGGCGTTCGTAATTTGCCCCATCGTCTGCTTCACGGTTATAAAATCCAGCAGGTCCGGATGCCAGTCGTTGATCATGAGCATCAAAGCGCCGCGCCGCGAACCTCCCTGCTCGATGAGTCCGGTCGTGTAGCTGAACAGTCCTCCCCAGGACACGGCGCCGCTGGAAGAGCCGTTCACGCCTTTGACCAACGCTCTGCGCGGACGAAGCGACGACAAGTTGATGCCCACTCCGCCTCCGCGGGACATGATCTCCGTCATCTCCCCGAGCGTCTTCATGATGCCGCCCCGGCTGTCGTGCGGAGACGGAATGACGTAACAGTTGAACAGCGTCAGTTCATCGCTGGCTCCCGCGCCGGCGGCAATGCGTCCTCCCGGAACGAGCTTCCAGTCGTCGAGTATGTAGCGGAATTTTTCTGTCCATTCTTTTTTCTTCTCCGCTGTTTTTTCGACAGAAGCCATTGCGGCGGCGAGCCGGTCCCACAATTGCTCCGGGGTTTTCTCCTTTGTAAGAGTTAGCTTATCTATCGTAGACTCCACGGTTTCTCCGCTGCGGAGTTTGACCGTTACGTTTTTGCCTTGACGGGCGATGACCTCCCCGACTTCCTTAGCCGGAAATTTCGGATCGTCTTTCGTCAGAACGAGAACCGTGTCCCCTACCTTCGTGTTGTTCGTATCGGCATCTTTCATCGCATACCGATCGAGGAATATTTTTTCGCTTAAACCTTCCAAATGTTTCAATTGCGTCGTCTCCAAATGTATACCTCCTCATCGTCAATCACAACAATCATATCATGTCTGGCACACAATATGTTGTATGGCCATTTTATTATACTATACTATATATTGTGTTTCTATCGGATAAAAGACGGAATTTTGGATTTATTGGGCTTATCCACCACCCATGCTTTTATTTTCTCTGTCATTCTCGTTTTCTTACGGGCTATATTTTTCAAATATTTGTTATTTTTCGATATATTTCTACATTTCGCGTATCCGTTGTTTTGACTTCGGCGGCTCTCGTTTGTTACTTTAATCAAAGAGGTGATCCCATGATACTCTACAATGACAAGCTCGTAAATAAAGAAGATGTAAACATATCCTATGAAGATCGCGGATACAACTTCGGCGACGGGGTGTATGAAGTGTTCCGCACATACGGGGGAACCGTATTTGCTCTGGATGAGCACCTGCAAAGACTGGAACGGAGCGCCGAAGCCATTTCGCTTGCGCTACCTTGCGCCGCGGACGAAATCGGCGGCCGAATCGAGCGGCTCGTCGCCGCCGAAAAGATTGCCGACGGAACGGTATATTTGCAAATCACAAGAGGGAGAGCGCCGCGCGCTCACGCGTTTCCGGAGCAGGCGGAACCGGTGCTGGTCGCTTACTGCAGCGAGTTGCAGCGACCGCAGCGCTTGATGACGGAAGGCATCAAGGCGATAACTTTGCCGGATATCCGCTGGCTGCGGTGCGACATCAAGTCGCTGAACCTGCTGCCGAACGTCATGGCCAAGCAAAAGGCGGCCGAATGCGGCGCGGGAGAGGCTATTCTGCACCGGGACGGCACGGTCACGGAGTGCAGCGCGTCGAATGTCATGATTGTAAAAGACGGCGTCATTCATACACATCCCGCCAACTCCTTCATCCTGCACGGGGTTACCCGCTCCATCGTCCTGAAGCTGGCGGACGGACTCGGCATTCCGGTGCGCGAGGAGCCGTTCACATTAGCCATGCTCAGCCAAGCCGACGAAGTGTTCATCACGAGCACGACGATGGAAATTACGCCGGTCATTGCTGTCGATCATGGCGCGATTGGCGCAGGGCGGCCCGGTCCCGTTACGCGAACGCTGCAGGAGGCCTTCGCGCGTTTGATTCGCCGGTGAACGAAACCGGTTTTTGCCTCACTCATCGGCCGCCGGTTAAAGCGGGTCTCTCCGGCCGGTCCTGTTTTGGGCGGCTGAAAGCGGTCGATTCGCTTAAGGCCGCTGAAAAGATCGGCTCTTGCCAAACGCGAACGTTTCCCGCTGAATTTGGGTGCGCACCGGCACATCCCGTTGGCTTGCTCATCGAGATCACTGGATTTTATGCAGTATAGCTTCATGATCAGGGAACGTATTCGGCGCGCCATTGGATTTCATCCAACAAAATGGCCTGAAAAAAGCTGCGAGAGCGAAAATACTGCGATTTGACTGGATGTTTTCCAATCAAGCGCCCGATTTCCCGTTAAATCCGACAATTTGATTGGATGTTTTCCAATGGACGACCAACCCTATCGATTAACCCTCGCTCCCTGTCTCGCTGCCAACGAAAATAAAGTCTCAGATTGATAATTAAAGTATTGGAGTATTTCCCCATCTATTGGAAAAATTGTTCAGATGCTTGAACGGTACGCAAATCAAGTTATGAAACGGGCAGCCTTTGTCCATACTAAACTGTACCCCCTTCACGCACGTTCGCAAACCCGCATTATGGAGCGAATCGTTCCCGGGCTTTCGTTCCGGAATCCCGTCACACGCTTACGAGGAAGGTTTTGTTCCAAAACCATCGTAACGCTTTACGAAGAAGGTATGGTTCCAAAACCAAAAAGTAACGCTTACGAAGAGGGTTTTGTCCCCCAAACCCTTAGGAGGCTGATTATGCGTAGAACCGTTTCACCCGACAACATTCGCACCGTCAATGAGCACGTGGAAATCCATTTTGACCGGACCTGGTTTAATGAATTGGAAACGCGCGTGGAAAAAAACGGGCCGTGGGACGACTGGACGCTGTATCAATTGGCCTATGAGGCGGAACAAGCCGGCCTCGTCACCAGCTTTGACGATTTGCAATGCCTTGCCCATATACCGCAATTGCAGCCGCTCCCCCATCAAATCGAAACGGCGAAAAAAGTGTTGAACGAGATGAGAGGACGGGCCATCCTGGCGGACGAGGTGGGACTCGGCAAGACGATAGAAGCCGGCCTCATTTTAAAAGAGTACATGATCCGCGGGCTCGTACGCAAAACGCTCATCCTCGTGCCCGCTTCGCTCGTGCTGCAGTGGGTGCGGGAATTGAACCAAAAATTCGGCATCCCTGCCGTGGCGCAAAAAAAGGCGTACGTATGGACCCAGTCCGACGTTGTCGTCGCTTCCATAGATACGGCCAAGCGCGAACCGCACAGGGAAATCGTGCTCGGCATGGAATACGATATGCTGATCATCGACGAAGCGCACAAGCTGAAGAACAAAAAGACGACGAACTACCGGTTCGTCAACGAAATTCGCAAAAAGTACTGCCTCCTGCTGACGGCTACTCCGATTCAAAACGATTTGAACGAGCTGTACAACCTGATCACGCTGCTCAAGCCGGGACAGTTGGGCGGACAGGGCCATTTTCTCGCCAATTTCGTCGTCGACAAACGGCTGCCGAAAAACGAAGACCGTCTGCAGCAGGAGCTGTCGCAGGTGATGATCCGCAACCGCAGGGGGGACGGCAACGTGGAGTTCACGAAGCGTCACGTCAAGAATATCCCGCTTACGCTGTCCGACGAAGAACAGATACTGTACGACAGCGTCACCCGCTTCGTGAAACAAAGATTCGAAGAATCGGAGAGAGATTTCGGCAGCATGTTCTCTCTCGTCACCCTGCAGCGGGAAGTGTGCAGCAGCCGCGACGCGGTGTTCGTGACGCTCGTCAACCTGTTCAAAAAAACGCCGCAGCATTCTCCCGTCCGGCAAAAAATATGGGAGCTCGTGGAAATCATCAAGAGCATTCAGGCGAACACAAAAGCGGAAAAAACGATGGAACTGATTCGCGACATCAACGACAAAGCGATCGTCTTCACCGAATACCGCGCCTCCCAGGAATATCTCGTCAATTTTTTCAAACAGCACCAAATCGTTTCCGTTCCGTACAGAGGCGGCATGAACCGAGGCAAAAAAGACTGGATGATGGACCTGTTCCGCAACCGCGCGCAGGTGCTGGTGGCGACGGAAGCCGGCGGAGAAGGGATCAACCTGCAGTTTTGCAATCATATCATCAACTTCGATCTGCCGTGGAACCCGATGCGGGTCGAGCAGCGAATCGGCAGGGTGCACCGGCTCGGGCAGACGAAGGATGTGAAAATTTACAACCTTTCCACGCGCGGAACGATCGAGGAACATATCCTTACGCTGCTGCACGAGAAAATCAACCTGTTCGAAACGGTCATCGGAGAGCTCGATACGATTTTGGAGCGGTTGGAGAAGTCTTCTTCCCTCGAGACGAATTTGTACAAGCTCATTCTCGAATCCGAGAGCGACGACGACATCCGCAGCGGCATCGAGCGTATCGGACAAACGTTCAAAGAGGCGAAGCAGGAGCTGGAAAAGGAGAAAACCTTGCCTGATTACCCGGATTCCGCTTTGGACGCCCCAGGACGGTTCGACGCGAAAAATGCGGAGGTGGGGCCATGAAACCGCAACAGATCCGGAAATTCGTCATGCGCTATCTGGAGGCGACGGATTGCCGGATCATCGAGAAAAGCCCGGCTCATGTCACGGTCAAATTTTCCCCGGAGGCGGATAAAGCTTTGACCAACCGGTCGTACTACTGGAGCTTTATCGAACGGACCGGCGCGGAACCGGAAACGATGACGTGCACATTCGTGTTCGATCCCGAAAAAATGCGCCAGAACCCTGACAACGATAACAAGCAAGCGGGAACCGTGCCGTCGTCAGGCAGCATTCTCGGCGCCTATTTCGGCATCATTCCAACCGCTTTTTCCGGGCGCGTTGCCCAGGATATCGTGACATACGGAAGCCGCAGGCTGGAGCAAATCTTTGCCGCCGTCAAAGCGAAAGGCAAATACATTTGTTTGTTTGAGGAGCCGGAAGCGCAGAAGCGGACTTCCGCCGTTTCTTCAGGCTATACGACATGGCTCGGCGTCAATTTCAAGGTGGAGCTGCTATGCGACATGAAGCGCGAGGAACTGCATTCGCTCGGTATCTCGCTCGCGACGGGCGAAATCGTCGAGCAGTTTCATCCGTTCATGCTGGCAAAAAGGTTATCTCCCCGGCTGCCCGCCAACACGCACATTACCCGCGGATCGCTTACTTTGCATAAAGGGCTTGTCCAACTGGAGCATCATCTGGAGAAGCGGCTGAAAACGTACGATCACGACTGGGCGGCAAAAGCGCAGGAGCGAATGGGGGCAGAACTTGCGCGCATCGATTCGTACTACGACGATATGCTGAAAACGGCGGAAGACGATAATAAACCGCTGATCGCGGAGCAGTACGCCAACCGGAAAGCGGAAATCGAATGGCAGTACCGGCCGCGCATCCAGGTTTCCGTCATCAACTGCGGCCTGTTCCATCTTCAATCCGAGCCCGCCGCGGCATTATGACGAATGTCGCTAAAACATTACAAAAAAAACGGCAATAAAAAAGAAGGGCGATGACACGTTATAACAAACTTTTTCGGTTCTATCCGCTACAATAATGCATATACTGATCGAGTCCAATTTGCCAACGAGACGGGCAGGTGAAGTTCATTGTCCAAACTGTCGTTAAGGCTGACGGCGGTCGTTTTCGGAGCCTGGCTGCTGTTTCAATGCGCAGGCCCTTCTTCCGCGCGGGCGGAAGAAGGCCTCTCCGTTACCGTTTCTCCCGCCGCAGCGGCCGCCGCTGCCGGCAATCATGAGGCCGTTCCTGTCTATTTCGAGAAGCAGGTGAACGACTGGATCCGGGCCTTGTCACAGCAGCACGGATTCGAATCGTGGCGCGACGCCAAGTGGAAAAGTTTCCCGTTAGGACCGGGAATGCACGGGTGGGTAGTTCTCGTTTACGACAGCAACCAGAAGGAAGCCGGTTACTTGATTGTCGGTTCTACCCCGGACGGAAAGCTGGTATTGACCGAGTACGGCACCGGAGACAAGCCTTTGTTCAGCCTAACCACGCTGTATCGAACGATGATGCGGCTTGAACTTATACTCCCTCATAGCGATGAGCAATCTTTTATCCGCGACGGCGGCGCGGCCGTCGAGCGCATCTATTTGAATGCTTTGCACGCCGTATGGCAAGTGTCGCTGGACAGCGAAACGTATTATATCGACGCGAAAACCGGGGAACATCTCCCTTTGACGAAACGTTTGGTTGACGGCGTGAACGCCCGGCTGCAACCGGACGGAACCCGGGACATCCATGAAGTGAAAGAAAGTTATATGCTGCCCGCGTTCGACCCGTATGAACGTTTGAACTTTATCGTCAATGACCCGATGCCCATCGGAACGTTTACCGATCTGGCGGAAGCGCTGAAGAAAAACAGCAGAATTACGTTTGCCGCCCAACTGTTCGACCATACGATACTGGCGCCGATGGCCGTCATCGGATACCAGCTGTGGAACGACGGAGAACCTTTCGTCATTGCCGACGAAGAAGGGCTGCGCTACATTCCGTACCGGCAGTTGAGCGAGCAAGGGCATTATTATCGATAACTCCTCCTCTTCATAGAAAAGACACCCTCATCCGGATTAGGGACGCTTATGAGGCATCCCTTATTCGGATGAGGGTGTTTCTTTCCGTTTTGAGGGCATTTCTTTCCGTTTGCGCCGGTTGTCCAGCCAAATGCGAAAAGCGAGCGGAATCATGCCGAACCAACGGTACTGCCACGGTTCCCTCGGCCTCATCATTTTGTTCCGCCTGCGAATCTCCTGGGGGGTGTCGATGTAGGCGGCGACCCGCTGCGTAATATATTTGAGCAATTGATTTCCTTCGGCCATGGCAAACCTCCTTGCCATTATTGTTGCCGAAAACTCCGGATAGTAACCGTTCTGATCGATTGGGGACAAAGAAGAGGAACTTCACCCGGGCCGCTTATGGGCCAAAAAAGCCCGAACCTCCGCAATATCATTTGTGATCCGCGCTCCGAACGGAAAAGCGGCCAGCACTTCTTTTTCATACGGCTGCCCCCGGAAAGAGGCGTCAACGCAGCTGATAATGCCGCGATCGGTGGCGCAGCGGATCAGACGTCCCGCTCCCTGTTTCAGTTTGATCAACATCTCGGGAACGTCGACAGCGGCAAAAGGATCGGTCCCTTTTGCCAGCATTTGGCTTCGTTTCATCCGGATAACCGGATCGTCCGGCGGAAATGGAAGCTGGGCGATAATGACCTGAGTAAGCGCAGGACCGGGTACGCTGATTCCTTCCCAGAAGGACACGCCGGACATAACCGAAAGCTCGTCGTTCGTGAATCGGGACAACAGATGCGACGTCGTCCCGTCGCCTTCCCAAAGCAGCGTCCACGGGGGAACCGGGAGAAGCGATGGCAACGCTTCCCGAACAGATTGCATCGTTTCCGCGTCCCGGAACAGCACAAGCGAACGCCCGTTAGATACGGCAAGCAGATCGACGATTCGCCTGGCCAGGCATACGGGAAAGCGTTCGGCGGATGAAACGGGCGCGGACGAATCGCTAATGTATACGATGCATTGGTTCTCGTAATCGTAAGGAGAAGCGCTTAGCGACGTTTTCGCATCCACTGCGCCGAACATCGCTTTCATATAGTCAAAGGAAGAACCGTTCGCCAACGTGGCGCTGGAGAAAATGAACGGAACTCCATCTGCGTAAACTTCATTCCGCATCATATCGCCGATGGGAAACGGGGCAGACCAAATCGAGATCCCGCTGTCTTCGCCCAAGCCGCGTTCCATCCAAATCACGCGATGGTCCCCCTCTTGCAGAAGCGAGGCAAGCACCGATTGGACACGTTCGAAGGCGACCCATGCCGCACTCCGGTCCATGCTGTAATCTTTATGCAGGTAATTGGTCAACCCTTCCTCAATGGAAAGCTCGTCCATGATCACGTCGAGTTCCTTATGCAGCGACCGGACGGAAGCGATGAATTCGGCCGTTTTGACTACGGCTGTCCTTTGCAGCGGGACGGGATTTTGTCTCGCCAAACAGTCGAACAAATCCGCGGCTGTTTGTTTGGCCGTTTCCAGAAGGCGGGCCAACGATTCCCGCATGCCGGAATGCAGCAATGTGTCGAACGAATCGACAACATCGTCAAGCGTTATCCGCTCCCCCAACGCACGTCTCGCCGCATCTTCCAGCCGGTGCGCTTCGTCGAACACAATGGCCGAATAACGCGGAAGCAGCGGGAGATGACCTTGCTCCTTCAAGGCTTGTTTCGTGCGGATGTGCCGAAAAAAGAAAGCGTGCGAACACACAATGAAATCGGCTGCCCCTCGGTAATGATCGCGCGCCCGCAGCACGGGACAATGAAAGGCCACGTTGCACTGGCCGCAATCGAATCCTTCTTCCCATCGCACCAAATTCCACAGCTTGTCGGACACGTCGGGAACTTCGGTGCGGGCGCCGAGCCTCGTCGTTTCCGCCCACTGCAGAAGCCGCTTCAGACCCGCTATGCGGGGCGCTTGTAACGAAAGCGCTCTCACTTTTCGCGCACAAATATACTGCGTCGGGTCGAGCGCCGGGCGCGCATCGATATCGAGATCGAGCGCCCTCGCCAGTCTGGCGATATCTCCTTCGCGATGCGTCAGCTGGCCGACCAGCGAATCGGAACCGCAGGCGATGATGACCGGACGTCCGGAACGCCGTGCGTGCAAAACCGCGCCGACGAGATAAGCAAACGTTTTGCCCGTGCCGAGCCCCGCCTCCGCAAACAGCTTATGCCGCTGCAAATAGGCGGAATGCATGTGCAGAGCGGTGAAAATTTGCTCCTCACGGATTTCGTATCCTTGATTCGGCAGTCTTTCATAAAAAACGTCGCTGATCCATTGAACTGATTTGCCTTTGAAATCTTCACCACTGTCCAGGCTAAAAGGCAGCGGGCGCCACGATACCATCGTTTCATCATCCATTTTTCATTTTCCCGCGATAAGCTATTACTACATACTATACAAAAAAATATGGCAAGAACGTGCCGATAAAAAAACCGCCGGGAACATCGCCGGACGGTCTTTTGATGTGCCAAACCCATACGTTCGAGCACGGGGAGGGACAGGTATGAGGTTCCAACCGCTGTTGAAATCGTGTTATAAGATTAGACCAATTGCGGAAATAACACGATTTCAAAGGCGGCCGCTATCGCTTTTCCACCCTACACCCATTCCCTCTTTGGAATTACTTCGAGCTCTTTTCCTTAACCGCTCTTCGATGCGGTATGCGTATCAACGCGCGACTCCGGTGTGCGGCTCTCCACATGGTGGCGGTCAACCACACATGTATCGACATGATGCTGTGTTACCTTTACTGTGCATGAAGGGTCTCGCGTAGGAAACGGACATCAAAGCCCTTATTTTTATAAAAACGCTCCATTTCTATGTCCTTTCGGACATAGGATACCTTATTTAGCAAAAATCAGTCCGTTTCAGCGTCAGATTACACAAATAACGAATCGTATGTCCGGTACAATTCGAATGGGACGGATTTTCGCACAAATAGTCCGTTGGAACTCGTCAGGTCCCTCCTTCGAGAAGTTTCTCGATTGCATATACGTGCGAGCGTACTTTCGTCTCCATGCCTTTTCTCCATGCCCTAAAAGAAACGCTTTCGTTCTTTAAAGGAACTCCAAACACGCTTTATCGTTTAAAAAAACGGGGCTGCTTTACGCAACCCCGTCGTAACCCAATGGGAACACCGTATCGGATTGTGGTCGGCTATATTCTTTCCGGCGTTTCCAGCCCGATCAGTTTCAACCCGTTGCGCAGCGTAATCTGCACGCTTTTGACAAGAGCAAGGCGCGCTTTGCGCAGTTCCGTGTCGTCGACAAGTATCGGGCAGTCGTGGTAAAACCGGTTGAAGCTTTGCGCGAGGTCGACAAGATAGCGGCTGACGATCGACGGTTCCAGTTTTTCCAGCGCCTGTTGAACCTTTTCCGGAAACAGGTATAACTGTTTCAACACGTGTTGGGCCGCCTCGTCGTCCAGCAAAGCCGCATCGAACGCACCGGCAGCCGGTTCCGCCTCGATGCCGCCCGCCCGGCGCAGCAGGCTGCACGTTCTCGCGTGCGTATACTGCACGTACGGTCCCGTCTCCCCGTCGAAATTGAGCGCTTCGTCCCAGGAAAACACGATATCTTTAATCCGGTTGCCGCTCAAATCGTTGAAGATAATCGCGCCCACGCCGACCATGCGCGCGATTTCTTCCTTGCCTTCGAGAGAAGGATTTTTGCTCTCGATGATTTCCAGCGTCTTGCTGATCGCCTGCTGCAACAGCTCTTCGAGCAGAATGACGTTTCCTTTGCGGGTCGACAGCTTCGCCCCTTCCAGGCTGACTTGTCCGAACGGCACGTGGATCAAATCTTTGGCCCATTCGTACCCCATCAATTCCACCACTTTGAACCATTGCTGAAAATGCAAATTTTGCGCGGCGCCGGTCACGTAGATCGCTTTGTCGAAGTCGTACGTCGATTTGCGGTACAGGGCCGCGGCAATATCGCGCGTATGGTACAGCGAACTGCCGTCCTTCTTCAATATGAGCACGGGAGGCATGTTGTATTCGTCAAGGCGGACGAGCAGCGCGCCGTCGTCTTCTTCCAGCAGCCGCTTGTTTTTCAATTCCTCGATGACCGGAGCGATTTTATCGTTGTAGAAGCTTTCCCCGGCGAAGGAGTCGAAACGCACGCAGAGCAGATCGTAAACGCGGCTGAACTCTTTCAGGCTGATGTCCTTGAACCACTGCCACAGCTTGCGCGCCTCTTCATCCCCCTGCTCCAGCTTCGCAAACCATGCTCTCGCTTCGTCCTCCAGCTGCGGATTTTTTTCCGCCTCGTCGTGAAATTTGACGTACAAGCGCAGCAGTTCGCCGATTTCCCCTTGCTCGACGTCTGCCTCGTTGCCCCACATTTTATAAGCGACGATCAACTTGCCGAACTGCGTTCCCCAATCGCCGAGATGGTTTATCCCTACACATTGGTAACCCATGAAGGAGAACAGGTTATACAAAGCCCTGCCGATGACCGTGGAACGCAAATGGCCGACGTGAAACGGCTTGGCGATGTTGGGCGACGAATAGTCGATGACGACGGTTTTGCCGCCGCCGATGTTTTGCGAGCCGTAAGTGTCGTTGGAAGCGAGAATATCGTTTAGCAGCTCGCGGGCAAATTGCGGTTTGTCGAAGAAAAAGTTGACGTAGCCGGAAATCGCTTCAGCCTTTGCAATGAACGTTAGCGGCGGGAACTGCTGCACGATCTGCTCCGCAATGGCCGTCGGCGCTTTGCGCAGCTGCTTGCTCAGCTTGAAGCACGGAAGCGACACGTCGCCCATTTCCGGATTGGGCGGGTACTCCAGCAGGCCCGCAATCGTCCCGGTATCGATATCTTTCAACTGTTGTGCAATGTGTTCGGCCAGCTTTGCTTTATAATCGATCATGAAGGTTGCTCCTTTACCCAATCAATTTGCTCATGCATGCAACAAAGCACCCCTTCAGGGGTGCCCTTATGTACAAACAGCCATGGCATTCATTATATTATACAATCGCCCGCAAATCAAGCTTTAACGCGCAATCAAAATCCCTTTAAACGAAGGGATAAGATAAACGGATAGGCCCGGTGGGGCTCGAACCCACGACCTGATGATTAAGAGTCACCTGCTCTGCCAACTGAGCTACGGACCTGCAGCGTTTTCCATTATATCATATTGAGCGGCAGAAGAACAATCCCTACTGCCGGACAGGACCGCGGGGAGGCGAAATGCCGCCTCTCCCGCCGTGAAGTCCGCCTAAGGTTTACTCCATTTCTTGTTACTTGCCGGGATGCAACGACGCCAAAGAGACGACCTCGCGGCTCCGATCGGATCGGACGACCGCCTCCAGCACAAGTTGATTGCGGAAGCCTTCTTCCAAGCCGGCAAATTCACTGGCAGGCTCGCCGCGGACAAGGCCGGCAAACGATTTCCACGGATTCAAGCCCGCTTCGGCAGGCACCTCGATCGTCTCCCGCTCGGATTCGCGCCCGCCCTCCTTCGGGTGTATCCAGACCAGTTGCCGGTCGTTAAGCGTGCTTACGTGCAGCGTTCCTTCGTCCCCATAAACGGACACTTCGTGCTGGTTGCCGGAACCGACCGCATTGCGCGAAGTCTGGAACACACCGACCGCTCCCTTGGCAAAACGCGCATTGAAGCAGGCGAAATCGTCCACCTTGACGGCCACCGGCTTGCCTGTGTCCGGGTCCGGCCGTTCCGGCACGATGGTGGAAAGCATGGACTGCAGCTCGGTGATTTCATCCCCGAGCAAATATTGCGCCAAATCGATCATATGGGAGCCCAAATCGCCAAGCGTACCTGTGCCGGTCACCTTCTCGTCAAACCTCCAGACGTACGGTGTCTTGAACGGAGCAGCGCCCCATTCCTGAAGGTACTGTACGAACAAATGGTTGATTCGTCCGAGCCGGCCTTCACGGATCATTTTTTTCGCGTATTGAAAGGCAGGACCGTTGCGGTACGAAAAATTAATCATGCAGGGAATCGGCTTTTTGCGGTACATCTCCAAAACCTCGACCGCTTCTTCGAAGGTTCGCGTTAGCGGCTTCTCGGCAAACAGCGGCTTTCCTGCAGCGATGCACGCTTTCAGTATGGCGGCATGCATATGGTTCGGCGTTACCGAAACGACGCCGTCAATGTCCGGATCGTCAATCAGCGCTTCGAACTTATCATACCTTTTGGAAGCCGGGACGGAAAGCTGATCGCCGACTTCCTGCAGCGCCTGCGCACTGATGTCGCAGAGCGCGGCAATTCGAACACCCGGCACTTCACCGAACTGGCGAATATGCCAGCGAGCCATCCCGCCAAGCCCGATAATGCCGATACGCACTTCTTCCACAGAAAATCCCCTCTCTTGTTAAAGAAAAAAACCTTGATTGCTCAAGGTTTTCGGTAAATGCGGTCGAGAGGACTCGAACCTCCACGGCTGTTACACCACTAGAACCTGAATCTAGCGCGTCTGCCAATTCCGCCACGACCGCTTGCAGTGACGATTCATAATATATCACGACTGGGGTATCGTTGTCAAATGGAAAATCGATCGAATTTTTAAAGAAACCGAAATTTTTTTCGGGAGCTCGCTGCGGCTGAAGTTTCAAAGCATCTCGGGACGCGGCAGATCGTACGGCTGGTAAATGTAGCTGCGGGAAAGCTTGACGATTCGCCGGTTTTGTTTGCGTATGGCGACAGTGGTGTCGTCCCAGGCGACGACGATGCCAGTCACGTCATTCGCTTCATTGGCGTCGCGGATGACGCGCAGCTTCGTGCCGTTTATACGGTATTCGTCCAGCTGTTCATCCGTAATCATCGCGTTTCCCCTCCTTTGGACAAGATAGATGGATAAGATAGAAGACCTAAACGCATCCTACATTTAGGTCTTCTTTAAGATGTGCATTTATACCGATCATCGTTGATTCCGCATTTTAACTGACATGCTCTTTGGAATCATTCGTTTCAAACCAGTAATCCAACACTTTGCCGGACATGACGCGGCTGAGGATGTATTCGATTTGCTGCTGGGTAAACTGCTGCCGCCAATCGATGGAAAGCTCATCGCAAAGCTTCACGATGGTGAGCAGTTCCGACCAAGCCACATATCGTTTATACCAGAAAAATTGAGGATGTTCTATCATATAGGGATAAAGATCGTCAAATTCGGTATGCTTGCAGTCCAGAGCACGTTCAAAATGCGTTTTCGCTTCGGATAACTTCGTCATGAAAAAATCTGTCAACGCCTGCTCGTTCCCCATAGTTGCGCCTCCTCTCTCGAACTTACCATACATTATAAAGGAATTATTGAGGCGAGGGAAGCGCCAGCGGCTTGAAAATATTGCATCTCATTCAAAGCGGATGCGCCCTTGTTCGAGCGAGGCGATTTTCACGAGCGATTCGACGCGTATGCCCTGCTCCCGTAACGTCTTCGCCCCGGGCTGGAACGTTTTTTCCACCACGACGCCGACTCCGGCAAGAGCCGCACCGGAACGTTCGATAATTTTAATGATCCCGCGCGCCGCGGCTCCGTTGGCGATAATGTCGTCGATGAACAGCACGTTTTCGTTCGGCTGGAGAAATTTGCGGGAAACGATAATATCCGTCACGATCCCCTGGGCAAACGAAGGTACCCGTTCGCTGAACGCATCCGTATCGGTCGTAAGCGTTCTTTTTTTGCGGGCGAAAACGAGCGGCACGCCCAATTCCAGAGCGGTCGCAAACGCCACGGAGATGCCTGACGATTCGATCGTCAGCACTTTCGTTACCGGAACGTCTTTATAGCGCTTGGCGAATTCTTTTCCCAACTCCAGCATAAAGCGGGGGTCCACTTGATGATTCAATATCGAGTCCAGCTTCAGCAGCTGATCCGATGCAATCGTCGCTTCCTGCAGTATGCGGTTTTTCAAAGCTTCCATCCGAAATACGACCTCCAATTGATGACCTGCAGATAACTTAACACATCCGTAAAGAGCGCAGCAAGTTTTTTGAATATTTGATCATCCCTGCCGAAACTTTTTGCCCTGAAAAACCGTCAATATCGATGAAAAGACGCAAAAGCATTACTGATGACACGGCAGATCGCCGAATAAAATGAAAACTATTTATTTCCAGTTCAAAACGGCTGCTTTTTCATCAAAATCGGCTTTGTAGGTTAACGTGTAAAGCAGTATGATATTTAATGTTTAATGCGCGGTTATCGCGGTTATTATGAACAGGAAAGGAAGATCTTCATGGCGCTCCGGTCCATCGCCCATTTCTCGCTCATTTTTTTCGCAGCGCTGTTATGGATGGTTGCGGGCTGTCAGCAGCAGTCATCCGCACCGCAGGATACTCATAAAGAAAACGCCCTAACCGACGAGAAGACGGCTGTAATCACGGAGCATGGCCCGGCCAAAACGGCGGAGCCGAAAGAGGCGGACAAAAAAGATGCCATTCACATTTCTTCGACATCCGGCACGGAGACCGGCGAGCCCAAAACGGCGAAAAAGCAGGTCGACAAAAAAGCGGCCGATTCCGCCCCGGCAGCTTCCGAGAACAAAGAGTCGAAAAAGGTCAATTACGACGTAAACGAGCCATTTGATCCGGAAAAACCGAAGCTGATGGGACTGTCGATTCACGATACCAAAGACCATGTATTAAAGAAATTCGGCAAGCCAAAAAAGGAGTATGTCATGGAAGATGACATTTCGCCGATTTCCGTTTATGAATACCCCGTATTCTCAGTCGGGTTCGATACTTCCGGGAAAGTCCAGTTCGTCGATGTCAGCTCGGGCGATGTGAATCCGGGACTGAACGGATTGCGCTTGGGACAAAAGAAGGCCGACGCCATCAAAGCGTTGGGCGAACCTGACGCCAATACGGATTATGTGATGAACTATGAAGCGAACGGAATCATTTTAAAATTGGACATCGATCCGAAGACGCAAGTGATCAATTCGATTAAATTGTTCGGCGACAGCTGACCTGTCAGCGTGCCTGGACGGATGTTCCATGCCGCATGCACCAATCCGAAAAGGGCTGCTCCAACGTGTCATCAACGGTTGGAGACAGCCCTTCCGCGTTTATTCCTCGCTACTTATGTAACCTTCGTTCTCCTACTGTTTATTTTTATCGTGAACAGTTCCGATGACCAGATCTTGTATTAAAGCAATACTCGCAACCTTGTCGTTTTCGATGCCAAAATAAATCGAATATTTGCGATCCGGCGAGAATTGAACCAAATTCACCCTATCTCCGAATGAATCCGTTTCGGCATCCGGATAAGCATCGAGAACATCTTGTCTGGAGCTGTTTACATGTATGCCGCGGGGGGTGCTGCCGACGGCCTCTTTGGTTGCCCGCACTTGCCAGATCGGACCGCCAAAGCTGACTTCCAGCCCTTCATTTTTGTAAATCCACATCGGGTCGCCGATTCCGTGGACGATCGTTTTTTCCGAAGGCTTACCGTAAAGCTTCTGCACCGTCTCTATCGAGTCTCCGATTTGAATGCCGCCAATGCTCATATCTTCAAGGGTTAACGGTTGCCCCGCGGAAGGATTCGCCGGTTGTTCCGCGGCACCGGAATCGTCTGCAGCGTCCGGACCGCCTTGACCGGAGAGGGCATCGATGCCGGTGTCCGTATGTTGTTGTTGCGGCTGGTCCGGTTTAACGAAATAGATTGCGGCAAGCAGAACGATGAACACAAGCGTCCATGGCAAAATGCTGTTCTTCCGAAAAATCGCCATCTCTCCCTAATCCCCTTTTCGAATTCCGACGACGGAGAACAGCGGCTATACTTCGGGAATGATGAAACAGGCGACAATGTAAGCGAATATTCCCGGGAACACCCCGGTAAAAATCGTGATGACCGCGAACAACAGGCGAAGCACCGTCGGATCGACGTCCAAATAGGCGGCAAGTCCTCCCAATACGCCCGCCACTTTCCTGTCCGTTCTGGAACGGATTAACCTTTTTCGCATATCTTCATCCTCCGTCTTCCCATTTTGTTTAATTCCATTATATCACAGCTGCACTTTCATTTGCTGTCATGGACTATCGTTTCTTCTCATAAGTTGTACTATTCGGCTGTACAGGCAACGAAAGGTGGGGTCGGCGCACATGAAAAAAATCGAAAAAACGATTCAGGTTGCGTTTACGTACATCGGCACCGTAGTCGGCGCCGGTTTTGCGACGGGACAGGAGATATTGCAGTTTTTCACCCGGTACGGAGCGGCGGCCGCCGTCACGATAGCGCTGGCCACTTTCCTGTTCATCTGGTTAGGCACCAAGCTCATGCTCCTAGCGCATGACATCGGGGCGAAATCGTACGAAGATTTGAACAAGCTTCTGTTCGGGGAGCGCGTCGGCCGATGGATCAGTTTTTTCACCATGATCGTGTTGTTCGGGGTCACGACGGTCATGCTGGCCGGCGCGGGATCGATCTTTTCCGAACATCTGCACCTTTCTTATCAACTCGGCTTATGGTTGACGCTGGCGTTAACTTATGTGGTCATTTCAAGAGGGATGGACGGAATTCTCGCGGTAAACGCCGTCGTGGTGCCGCTGATGCTTCTGTTTACGGTTTTTATCGTCGACGGCACGCTCGAATCGCCGAACGCGGGACATTGGCTCGAGCTTCCCACCGATCAACGCACAGGGAAAATATGGTTGGCGCCGCTCTTGTATACGGCGTTCAACCTGGCGATGACACAGGCGGTCCTGGTGCCGCTCGGCTCGGCGATAAAGGATCGTTCGGTTATCGTGTACGGAGGATTGCTTGGGGGGGCCGGCATCGGCCTCATGCTGCTCGCCGGACATTTCGCCCTGTCGGCGCAAATGCCGGGAATCGCCCGGTTTGAAATTCCGATGGGCACCATTGTACACCAGTTGGGAAGAGAGATGCAGCTGTTGTTTCTGCTTGTCATCTTCGCGGAAATTTTCACGACTTTCATCGCTGATGTGTACGGTCTCGCCCTGCAGCTGGAGCAGCGTCTTCATATCCGGCAAAAACCCATCGTCATCTGCATTCTCGCCCTTTGTTACGCAGTCAGCCAAATCGGCTTCAGCACACTGCTGTCCACGCTGTACCCGATATTCGGCTGCATCAGCTTGTTCTGGCTCGGTTTCCTGGTCATCCGCAGAAAAGCCATTGAATGAAGTTCGGCAAACCCGACATGTGGTTGACCGCCACCATGTGGCGAGCCGCAAATGATGCATAGTTTATGCCAATCTCGGCAAAATTTGATATATAATTTTGGATAGATCATGGAAGAAAACGAATGAAAAATAACGGTTGTAGCAAAAGAGGTGCTGTATATGCCAAACGTTGTTGCCATTACGGGCGGAGCGCAGGGAATCGGACGGGCTACCGCGCTGTTGTTCGCCAAGGAAGGGTACAAAGTATCGATCGCCGACATTGATAAGGAGGCGGGCTTTGAGGTTATCCGCATGATTCGCGAGCAGGGTGGTGAGGCGATGTTTATGTGCGTCGACGTCTCCGACGCCGACAGCGTCAAACGGTGGATTGCATTGACGGTGAACGAATTGGGAAGCGTCGATGTGCTCATTAATAACGCGGGCATCGGGAAAGGAGGGCCGATGCTCACCCTTTCGCCGGACGACTTTGATCGGGTGCTGGCCGTAAACCTACGCGGCACGTTTCTTTGCTCCCAGCAGGCCGCCGACTGGATGAGACGCCGGGGAGGAGGAGCGATCATCAACATCGCCTCGACCCGGGCGCTCATGTCGGAAGCCGATACGGAAGCTTATTCCGCATCCAAAGGCGGCATTTTGGCGCTTACCCATGCGATGGCCATCAGCCTGGGCAAATACGGCATTCGTGTAAACGCCATCAGCCCCGGCTGGATAGAAACGTCCGACTGGCAGTATTCGGCGAGAGCAACCGTGCCGCGCCACAGCGAACGCGACCGGCTGCAGCATCCCGTCGGGCGCGTCGGCAAGCCCGAAGATATCGCCTATGCCTGCTTGTACCTTGCCGGCAGCCGCGCCGGATTTATTACCGGACAAAATATCGTCATCGACGGCGGCATGACCGTCAAAATGATTTACGAGTAAGCTTCAATGAACGAGATTTGACGGGCATCATGATTTGTGCAGCATGCGGAACACCTGCTCCACGTCTTTGTCGCCCCGCCCGGAAAGATTGACGATGATAATCTGGTCTTTGCTCATCTGCGGGGCGAGCTTCATCGCGTAAGCTACCGCATGTGCGCTTTCCAGCGCGGGAATGATCCCTTCCGTCTTGGACAGCACTTGGAACGCTTCAAGCACTTCCTCGTTCGTCACCGTATAGTATTCGGCGCGTCCGGTTTCCTTCAAGTAGCTGTGCTCCGGACCGATGCCGGGGTAATCCAATCCTGCGGCAATCGAATAAGTCGGTTTCGGGTTGCCCTGCTCGTCAAGCAGCACCAAGCACTTGAAGCCGTGAATGACGCCCGGAACCCCTTCGGTCAGCGTAGGCGCCTGATCCGGCTCGACGCCGATAAGCCTCACAGACGGCTCGTCAATGTAATGCGCGAAAGCCCCGATCGCGTTGCTCCCGCCGCCCGCGCAAGCGATGACGGCATCCGGAAGCCGCCCTTCCTTTTCCATAATTTGCCTTTTCGATTCTTCGCTGATGACGGACTGAAAATGCTTGACCATCGTCGGGAACGGATGCGGTCCGACGGCGGAGCCGAGCAGGTAGAACGTGTTTTTGTAATTGGCGACCAGATCGTTCAGCGCTTCGTCCACCGCATCCTTTAACCTTCCCTGTCCTTTTTCCACGGGAACGACTTTCGCTCCGAGCAGCTCCATGCGGAACACGTTGAGCGCCTGCCTCTTCGTATCTTCGGCGCCCATATAGATGACGCATTCCATGCCGAACAAGGCGCATCCGGTCGCCGTAGCCACTCCGTGCTGTCCGGCTCCCGTCTCCGCAATGACCCGCTTCGCGCCCATGCGTTTGGCCAGCAGAATTTGCCCGAGCACGTTGTTGATTTTATGCGCGCCGGTATGGTTCAAATCTTCCCGCTTCAAATAGATTTTCGCCCCGCCCAGCTTGTCCGACAAATGTTTCGCATAGGTGAGCGGATTTTCCCTGCCTACATATTCCTTCAAGTAATAGCGAAACTCCTCGTTAAACTCCGGATCGTCTTTATAGCGGTAAAACTGCGAAGCCAGGTAATCCAGCACTTCCTGCAGCTCCGGCGGCACAAAACTGCCCCCGAACGGTCCAAAATATCCTGCTTCCTGCACTTTGCTCATTTTTGCCGGTCCTCCCTTTTGCTTTTCACTGCGATAGCAGCATCATTTATCACTATAATATATGAAAACGCTTTCTATCATCAACATTTTTATCACCTCCGCCAGAATCGCCTGCATCCGTATCGCGTTAACTTTCCTGTTGAAGCCGGAATAACATAAGTGAAGGAAAGGACGGTGAATGAAAACGTGATACGAAGACGCAATCCGCGCACGGACGACGGATCTTTATTCCGGCTGGCCGACATGCTGCTGATGCCGTCCGCACGCAGCGTGTTTCCTTCTTTTACTCTCCATGCATCCGATATGGGCAGACGGCTGAACCAAGGCGAAACGTTCGTTGCGGCTAAGGACAGACAACCGCCGTTCGGATTCATTCTATGTCGCGTAAAAGATCAAAACCTGTGGATCGAATTGCTGGCCGTCCATGCGAAACGGCAAGGAAAAGGGTACGGTTCCGCGCTGATGTCGGAAGCGGAGCGGCACGGCAGACGAAACGGCTGCACGCGCGCGCTGTTATACGTCTACAAAGACAGCGAGGGCGCACAGCGGTTCTATGCCAAAAACGGCTATGTTCCGGTTTTATTCGATTCCGGAATGCAATGCTATCTTTACTGCAAAAGCCTGTAAACGGTTTTTTCGCTTTAATTGGGACTTTCCCGACAGCCTCATCCGGTAAAAGGATATAAGCCGGGCTCGGGGGCCGGTTTCGCCGCCCGCGGCTCGACGCGCGCAGCGCGCCACAGGGGGGCGGTCAAGCACAAGCAATAAACCGGGCTCGTCCGGTTTGCTTAGTTTGGCGGTTCCAGCTCGATGAGACGATGATCCGGCAGGATGTCCGCAAACGATTGACGCACGTGAGGATGGCACGTAAACAGGACGATTTGGTGGCGCTCCGCCACTCGGTTCAGCACGTTCAGCGTTTGTTTCAACCGGTCCGCGTCAAAATTGACAAAAATATCGTCCATAATTAAGGGAAGCGGCGTTTTTTTCGCATATTCGTGCGCCAAGGCGAAGCGCATCGCCAAATAAAGCTGCTCCGCCGTTCCCCGGCTCAAATAGGCGGTATCGACCAGTTCGCCGCCCGCGCGTTCGACCAGAATCCGCCTCTCCCCGATTGGGGCGGTAATCCGGCGGTACCGTCCGGCCGTCATGAGCGACAAATATTCGGACGCCTGGCGCAGTACACCGGGCTGCCTTTCCCTCTCGTACACTTCCGTCGCTTTTTTGAACAATTCGGCGCAAAACGCGAGCGTTGCGTAGCGCCGCATACGCTGCTGCAGTTCGGCTGCATGCTCTTCGAACCGCTGCAGCCTTTCGGCGTGCTCCGCGCCCAATTTCAGCTTCTCCAGCTCGCTCCTGAGCCTTCCTCTCTCATCCTTCCAGCGGTTCAGATCCTCCTCCAGCGCCGCAATGCTGCGCCGCAGCCGTTCCGTCGTTTCGTTAAGCCCGGCATGGTCGTTTTCGCGCAGCACCCGGAGCAGTTCTTCAAATCGCGAACCGAACCACGTTTTCAGAAAAGATTCCGCATGCCGCCATTCGTCCAGCAACCGCACGCGCAGCGCGTGCTCCGCGGAGCGTCTGCGAAACTGTTCCTCGTCCCCGGCGCCGGCCTGATTCCACAGCGCGGCGATCTGCCGCTCCACCCTTCCCAGCTTGTCCGCCAAGAGCCGCTTTTCCTCCGTCCATTCGTTCAAAAGCGCCTCCTTGCCCCGGAGCTCCTCCAGAAGCTTCGCCTGCTTGTCCGCCTCTTCCTTCAGCTGCTTCACACGCCATACGGCGTCATGGCCGGAAGGCTCGTTAAGCAGTTGCCGCGCCTGCCGCTCAAACTGTTCCGCCTGCGATTCCAGCGATATGCGCCTGGCGTCAAATTGCTCCATCTGCTGCAGAAGCTGTTTGCCCTGCTCCGCCAGCTGCACGATTTCCTTTACCGCTTCCGGACTGAGCCCGCGCCGCAGGCGGTGCTGTTCCAGCCATTCGTCCCACTGGCCGGCAAGCGCGGACAACGCTTCCGTTTGCTCCGCTAGCAATTTTTCCGCGTGTTCGCGCTGTTCTTGCGCCGTCTGCAAGCGGAGCCGCTGATCCGATACCCGCTCCTCAAGCCGCTTCAGCTGCCGATCCGCTTCCGCTTTCCGTTCAACCGCCCGCCGCAGTTCGTCCAGCGCCTCATCCGAAATAACCGGAGAGTCTCCTCCTTCTTCCCATGCGCTGACGGCAGCCGGATAGGAGTGGATCGCGGCAGCCGCCTCCCGTTCGCCCAGCAGCTGATGCCAAAGGCGGTTCAGCTTGCTTTGCGATTCGGCGGTCTGCTTTTCCAGCCGCCCGATTTCCCGGTCCAACTTCTCCAGCGTTTCCTGCAGGACCGCATCCGTTCCACCGACGGTTCCGCCATTAGTTCCACCGACGGTTCCGCCGCCGTTACTGCTACCCGTTCCGCTGCCAGCTCCACCACCGGTTCCACCGCCGTTTCCGCCACCCGTTCCACTGCCGCTTCCTTCGCCCGTTTCTCCCCGCAGCATTTCCAGCCGTCCCCTTCTTCGCCGGCCGCTTCTTCCGGAAGCTCTTTTCGATTGCAGCAGCAAATACAGGAGCATGCCGGACAACGCCGCCAGGCTGGCCGCCCCTGCGGCAGCTTGATGCTGCAGCCACAACCATGCCGGTATGACGGCGGCCGCGCCGCCGATAACCCAGGCAAGACGGCGCAGAACCGCCAGGCTGCGCCGCGCCGCCTCCCGCTCCATTTCTTCCCGCAGACCGTGCCATTGCCGCTCCTGCGCCATTCTTTCCGCCTCGGCCCGCCGCATATATTCCGCCTGACCGGCGATATCGCGCCGCCGCTGCCGCAAATGGCGGATATCCGCCGCCAACCGTTCGCAAGAACGGTACTCCCGCTCCAATTCATAAAACAGCGATTGGAGCTCATCGGCGCCGGCCGCATTCAACCATGGAGCGCCCATTTCCAACTCGCGGCGCGCAGCGTGCGCCTCCGCCTGCAGCCTGTGTAGCACGCGTTCCGCTTCCGCTTCATGCCGCGCCGCTATTTCCGCATCGCCGCGCAGCCGTTCCGCCGCGCTCCTGTGCGCGGACAGCGCGTCGCGGAATGCGCGGACGCGTTCCCGAAAAGCGACCGATACCGGGAACGATTGCAACGTTTCGCACGTCCAATCCGCATCGATCTGCCGCAGCCATTTTTGCAGCTGCTGTTCGCAATGCCGGATATCGATCCGCAAATCGGCAATCTCCTTCTTCCATTGCAGGTATAATTCCGCCTGCCCGCATACCGTTTCCAATTCCGGCAGCTTGTCGATAAGCTCCGGGTCAATGACCGTATCGCGGATTTGCTGCCTGAGCGGTTCGATCTTCATCTCGAGACGGCGCATTTCGGTAACGAGCCGTTCTTTTTCCGCCGCCAGCGCTTCATAACGGGGCACCGCATCCTCCGGAAATTGCGCGAATTCCGGCAGGCCGGCCAACTGACGCTCGATTTCGGACATGCGCAGCCATCGTTCCCTCGCCTGCATGCACTGCTCGTACCAGTTCAATGTTTGTCTCAGCCCGCGCAGCTCCGTCTCCGCCGCGTCGATTTGCCGGTCCATCCGCGTTAAATCGGCGGTCCATTGATTAAACAGACCGACGTTTTCTTTCCCTTTGCGGATTACCGATTCGAGCCGATCCATCGAGTGCAGCGCCGTATTGATGGGCTGGTTTTTTCCGCGCGGTTTGAACAGGGCGTCCATTTCCTGCCTTAACCAGCGCTGGGCGGCCAGAATCGCGCCGCCCCCCGCGCCCAATCCGGCGCTGTACAGATGGCCGCTGAGTTCTTCGGATTGCAGCGTGCGGATTTCCTGCAGCTCGCCTAAACCGAACGCGAACAAATTGCGGAACAGTTCGGGCGTGATGCCGCCGAGCAGCCGGCGCAGCAGTTCTTCCCCTCCGGTCGTGCCGTCCTGCAAGGTAACCGTCACGCTGCCCGCGGACGAACGCCCCCGGCCTGCAGCCGGGCCGCCCCGATCGTAACGCTCGACGCGGATTTTTCCCGCTTCCCCGCCGGACAGCGTAACGACTCCGCCGTGAATGCCGCCGTAAACCGGTTCGTACCTTTCCGGCAAGTTCGTCCTTGCCGGAAAGCCGAACAGAACGGCGCGGATGAACCCCATGAGCGTGCTTTTCCCCGCTTCGTTGCTGCCGTAGATCAGCACAAGCGGAGCGGCGAGATGAAAGCTGCGGTCACGCAGCGAACCGAAGCCGTCCACGCGGATGCTTTCGATTCTCATCGTTCTCCTCCTTCGTCTTCCGTAAGCAGATCGGCGGCGAGCTGCTCCGCCGCTTTCAACCATTCCCGCCGTTCGTCGGCGGCGAGCGCCGCGGCTATTTTTCCCGCCTTCGGATGGGTCAGCAGGCCGGACAGTGCCGATTCGCACAACGCCTGCAGCTCTTCTTCATCGTTCATCAGCTGCCGGGAGATGCGCAGCAAATCGCCGAGAAAGCTGTCTTGCTCCAGCAGGAGCCGCATATCGATCGGCGCGCCCGTCTGAACATGTGCCGATTCGATCCAGACAAACGCGGCTGCTTCGTCTTGTTTGGCCCATTCCGCCTGCTCATCGCGAATTTCCGCAATCAATTCCTGCAGGTGCGTTCCGCGCTGCAGCGCCGTATGTAACGAACCTCTGCCTTCAAAGACAAGCCGGACAAGCGAAGGGCGGCCATCCGCCGCAGCCTTCACCTGCTCGAGACGCTCATCGATTCGCTCACGCAGCTCTTGTTCCGTGCCGATGCCGGCAATCGACACCGGTTCGCAAAACCAGCGTAGCGCGTCGACGGCGCGAAACTTCAGTTCCGTCCTTCCCGTATCGGACACTTGAACGATATAGCAGCCTTTCGCCCCGGTTTCGCGCACGCTTCTTCCCTGCAGGTTGCCCGGATAGACGATGTGCGGATGCTCGTGAAGCACCCGCCTTGCATGAATATGGCCGAGCGCCCAATAGTGGAACCCGGACTGCACGAGCTGCGCGCGGCTGCAGGGGGCGTAGTTGTCGTGCGACGCCTCGCCGTCCACGTTGCAGTGCAGTACGGCAATATCGTACGGGGATCCTTCTTTGACTTTAAACCGATCGGCCAAATTGTCCGTCACCGCAGACGTCGGGTAAGAGATGCCGTAAACGTTCGCAACCGTCTTGCCGCCGACGCAGACCGGCGCCGCCTCCACCTCCCGCGAACCGAAGATGCGGACGGTTTCGGGCCACGCCAGTTCCGCCCTCCGTCCGTCTTCCGGATCATGGTTGCCGTGAACGACAAAGACGGGGATTCCGCGCTCGGCCAATTTCTCCATCCCTTTCTGAAAGCGGATTTGGGCCCGCAAGGAACGATCCGCCAAATCGTAAACATCGCCGCTGATGACGACGAAATCCACCCGTTCTTCCACCGCCGCGTCGATCATCCGGTAAAAGGCGAGAAACGTCGACTCCCTCACCCTGTCGCGCACCGCGTCGGGCAGCGCCGTCATCCCGCGAAACGGGCTGTCCAGATGCAGATCGGCGGCATGCAGAAAACGAAACGGCTTCATGGCTTCACCTCTTTTACGCGCCGGAAAGCGATTTTCCTTCGTATTGTCTGTATACGCCGATCAATTGCTGGATGACGCGGTCGAGAGAATACGATGTTTTCGCTTTTTCCGCCGCCGCTATGGACAATTGCTGCCGGTAGCCCGGTTTGGTGATCAGCGTTTCCAAAGCGCCGCACAAAGCGGCCACATCGTCGACCGGAACAAGCAGCCCGTTTTTGCCGTGTTCGATTTGTTCGGCAATGCCGCCGACGTCCGTTCCGACGAGAGCAAGCGAGCACAAGGCCGCTTCGGCAAACACGGAGCCGAACGCTTCCGCCCGTGACGGAAGGACGAAAATATCGAAAAACGGCATAAATTCTTCGGGATGGAGCATATATCCGTAAAATATCGTTTCTTCGTATATGTTCAAATCGAGTGCCATCTGCTCCAGCTCTTTCCGTATCGGCCCGTCGCCGATAATGTGCAGCACGTAATTGTGTCCGCGCTTCTTCAGCTCCGAGCACGCTTGAAGCAAAACATCCAGCCCTTTGGCAGGCACGAGACGGCACACCGTAATCAGCTGCGGTACCGCATTTTCGTGGACGATCGGGCGGAACCTTTTTTCATCGTATCCGTTCGGGATGACCATAATCTCCTCGGGCCGCTCCACATATGCGGCCAAATACTGCCTGAACGATTCGGAAACGGTCAGGAGACGGTCCGTGCTGACCTCCAATTCCCGGTACAACGACGTCAAAAACCGGTGCTCGGGACCGCCTTCGCGGATTTTGCCGTTCAGCATGAGTTCTCTTTCAAAGCTGGAATGAACGGTCATAATGACCGGCGTTTGCGGGAACAAGCGCTTCATCGCGAGACCGGCTATCGGGTGGTGGGCATGAATCAGGTCGTACGTTTTGCGGATGCGCATTTTCGTCCACCATAAATAGTCTTTATACGTTTGGATATACTTGTCGACAATCGCGTTTCCCGCGTAAGCGCGCCAATCGAACGTAGCGAACCTTACTTCGCCGCTTCCTTTGGCGCGAACTCTTTTCGGCAGGGAGAACAAATCGGTTTCCCAGCCCAATTGCTGAAGCTTGTCGGTAATGTACGGAACCATCGATGAAACCCCGCCCGGCTGTTCCGGCGGAAAAAAGAGCGCCTGTAAAATGTTCATGAATGCGTCCTCCCGTCTTGTAAATACCCTATCCGGTTCAATGATCCGCAATAACCGCCTTGTCGGCACCGGACAGTTCAGCAGCGCTGTTCGTTCACGCAATTCAATTGTACCTGTTTTAAGGAGGGAAAGAAAAGGTATCGCGGATTCAATTTGGGGCTTAGGTCGCGGAACGCGGTTTTTAATGAAAAATTCATGTATCGAATAACGAAATCCATTATACTGATCATAGCGATGTCCCGTAAGAAAGGAGCGGTCGACGTATGAACATTGCATTTTTTTTGCTGCCCAAATCAGACGTAGTTTATTTAACGCCTCAATCGACGCTGCGCCAAGCTTTGGAAAGAATGGAGTATCACCGGTATACGGCGGTACCGATCATCGACGATTCGGGGGAATATCGCGGAACGATTACCGAAGGGGATCTGCTGTGGTATTTGAAAAATACGAAAGGGGTAACGTTTGAAAACGCCCACCGCCATCTGCTGAATGAGGTGCCCCTGCGCATGAAAAACAAGCCCGTTCATATCGACGCGAATATGAAAGACTTAATCAGCCTGGCGAAAGCGCAAAACTTCGTGCCCGTTACCGACGACATGGGCAAATTTATCGGCATCGTGCGCAGAAGCGACATTATCGAATATTGCGCCCATCTCATTACCGAAGCGCCGGAAACCGTCAGGCAGTCAGCCGGAGGGAATCGGGATCAAGCGGGCGCTTGATCGGAAGGCCGGAGGAGCGTGACTCGAAAGCGCGGAGCCGTTAGGCCGGAGGAGCATGACCCGAAAGCGCTCGGAGGAGCGTGACCCGAAAGCGCGGAGCCGCAAGGCCGGTAGAACATGAACCGAAAGCGCTCGGAGGAGCGTGATCCGAAAGCGCGGAGCCGCAAGGCCGGAGGAGCAACCCCATCCGGGTTAAGTCAGAACGGGATGCCGGCAGCTTCCGTGAACAAAGACTCGAACCGTTCATTCGATCGTAAACAGCTCCTCCACACTTTTATCCAGCAGATCGCTCAACCGTTTGGCCGTTGCCGGGCCGACCGATTTGACCGAACGTTCAAGCAGGCTGATATAAGTATGGCTCAAGCCCGACCGTTTGGCCAGTTCCCGTTGCGAAAATCCTTTGACAATGCGCGTTCTCGTGAAAACATCTCTTTTTGCGTATATTCTCATAAACCATGGCGTAAAAACCCATGTCTTCCGGCATGGGAAAACGCCTCTCCTTTCCCGAAAATCGTATCCGACTGTTCCGGCGGCCGGATAGGCCTGTTCTTATTTTGTTCCCATTATATACCATCGCATTTGCTTATGCAACTGTTTTTGTTTACTTTAGTTATCATTGCCGCAACCGCATTCCTTGCAACCTCATCGTTTGGACGATTGAAATCGCAGATGCAAACTGATATTATAAAAACGTTAACTAATGTTTACTTTTTGCCGGCGATATTTCCATCCCGTTTGGAAACGGTTATCTGGAGGCGTCATGTACTTTTATGAGCATTTGAAGGATTTTCGCAAATTGAAGGGATTTACGATTCGCGAGCTGGCAGATCGTTCCGGCGTGTCCGCCGCTTACATTTCACAGCTCGAGAACGGCAACCGCGGCGTTCCTTCCCCCGAAATCTTGCTGAAGCTTTCGGAAGGGTTGAACGTATCGTACAACGAATTGATGAAGCTGGCGGGATATTTGGAAACGCGGGAACAGACGGCCGACCATCCGTCCAGAAGCCCGATCAATTTGCGCCGTTTTCTGCGCGACAACGATTTCGTATTTGACGGCATCCCGCTAACGGATGAGGATAAAGAATGGATCGAGCGCATGCTGACCGCGCTGTTCTGGAAAGAAAAGAAACGGGCGCAGAACGATAACGCCACCAGCTGACGGCACTATCCGATGCCGCCTGCAGGCGGCGTTGCTTTTTATAAACCGTCGATGAATCAGTGTGCCGAAACTCTCCTCTCTGCTCATATTTCCAGGGAATCCGGGCATAAATCCCCGCCGTTGGCCCTTCTCCGTATTGCCCGATATGCCGGAAAGGGTATAATAAGCTTGTTTGCGGCACGAAGCTGAAACGTGCGGTATACCGATTAAAGGAGATTGGGCATGATCCGTTTACCATCCGATTTTATTGATAAAATGAATGCGTATTTGGGGGAAGACGAGGCGAAAGCGTTCTGGAAAAGCTACGAAGAACCGCGCACGCATGGGCTTCGCCTCAATCCGCTGAAAATTGCGGACGACAGCCCGATGGCGGAGACACTGACGGAACTGTTCGGCCTTTCGCCCGTCCCCTGGTGCCCGGGCGGTTATTATTACAGCGGCGATGTCCGGCCCGGGAAGCATCCGTATCATGCCGCCGGCTTATATTACATCCAGGAGCCGTCCGCCATGTCCGCCGTCGAACTGCTTGGTCCCGAGCCGGGGGACACCGTTTTGGATCTGGCCGCGGCTCCCGGCGGCAAATCGACGCATATCGCCGGGAAACTGCAGGGACGAGGCCTGCTGGTCGCCAATGAAATTCATCCGGCGCGAGCCAAAATATTATCCGAAAACATCGAAAGAATGGGAATATATAACTGCGTCGTCACGAACAGCTCGCCGCAGCAGCTCGCGCAAAAGTTCCCGCTGTTTTTCGACAAAATTATGGTCGATGCCCCTTGTTCGGGGGAAGGCATGTTCCGCAAAGATCCGGAAGCGGTCAAAGAATGGTCGCTTGCCCATGTCGCCATGTGCGCGGCCAGACAAATGGACATTCTCGAGCAGGCGGCCTTGATGCTGAAGCCCGGGGGCAGGCTGGCTTATTCCACATGCACGTTTTCTCCGGAAGAAAACGAGCGGATCGTCGAGGCGTTCACGGCGAAATATCCGCAGTTTTCCTTGCAGCGCATGGAAAGAATATGGCCGCATCTGCATAAAGGGGAAGGGCATTTTGTCGCCGTATTGCAGAATGAACGCGGCTCGACCGGCGGCGATGCGGCTATGCCGGTTCAAAAACCGCAGAGAGCGAAAGCTTCATCCTCCGCCAAACCGCTGCGTCAGGCGGTTGAACGTTTCCGTGAGTTTGCCGCGGAAGCGCTCCCCGGATTCGAGCCCGGACCGGGAGAAGCGATCCTGTTCGGGGAGCATCTATATTGGCTCCCGCATGCGGACAAGGCCCCGTTTCATGCCGATCTTCTTCACGGGTTGAAAGTGCTGCGCCCTGGCCTGCATTTGGCGGAAATGAAAAAAAATCGCGTCGAACCCGCTCACGCGCTCGCTCTTGCCGTAAGGTCCGAACAGGCGGCGCAGTGCGTTTCGTTTACACACGACTCGCCGGAAGTACAATCGTATCTTAAAGGGGAGATCGTAGAAGCGGAACACCGTTCCGGCTGGGTCGTCGTTACGGTTGACGGATATCCGCTCGGATGGGGAAAATGCAGCGGCGGAGTGATGAAAAACCATTACCCGAAAGGGCTGCGGTGGTCAGGGTAGCAAGAAGCGGTCTGACAGCCAACCGAAAGCCATTCGACGCGGGACCGGCGGAAAATAGACGGTATCGGACGGCAAGCCGGATCACTCCGACGGCAATCGTGTCTTATTGTAGTGATGATGAAGCGGTAATTATACGATTTCAACGGCGGCCGCTAAGTTCCTTAAGAGAGCATATCTTGTAAAAAATACAACATAATGGTCCGTACTTGCCTGTTCGTTTGTTTATGTTGCACGGAATACAACATAATTCGGTCAAAACGGGCGAAAATAACGATTTGCCCGGTTCATGTTGCACAAAATACAACTTATTGAGCTACGTGCCCTTTTTCCGTGGATATATTGCATTTTGTACAACATATGATGGCGATACATTATGACGGCGATACATGTGGTTGACCGCCAATGTGGCGAGCCTCGCGCTGGTAGTCGCGCGCGGCGAAAAGATAAAGACCCTCGGGAGAGGGTCAGATTGTAGAGAAAGTCTCTACGACAAGTTTTCTTTACAATAGGGGTGTGGGGTATCTGCCGGAAAGTTTACGGCCACCAATAACAACCCCCAAAAAGTGAAGTCCAGCTTCGATGCTT
>JAWLCZ010000013.1:0-37154 GCA_041686835.1 Paenibacillaceae bacterium
CCGTCATTACCACAATGATCTTCACGTTCATCTGGACTTGGAACGATTTCTTCAGCCAGCTTCTGTATTTAAGCGAACTGCCCTTATATACCGTTGCCTTGGGGCTGAGGATGTTTACGGATTCCATGGGCGAAAGCTCCTGGGGGGCTTTGTTCGCCATGTCGATTTTATCTTTGATCCCGGTGTTTGCCGTATTTATTTTTTTGCAAAAATATTTGATTGAAGGCATTGCCGCAGGGGGGTTGAAAGGATGAAGCCCAAAGTGTATATTACAAGACGTTTACCGGAACCGATCGTCGCCAAAATCGAAAGCGAGTGCGAAGTGTCGATGTGGGAAGAAGAAGACGTTCCGGTGCCGCGGGACGTGCTGGAGAGCGAAATCAAAGATGCGGACGGAATCTATTGTCTGCTGACGGAAACGATCGATGCGGCATTGCTGGACAAAGCGGAGCGTCTCAAGGTCATCTCCAATATGGCGGTAGGCTATAACAACATCGATGTGGAGGCGGCTACGAAAAAAGGCATCATGGTGACGAACACGCCGGGGGTTTTAACCGAAACGACCGCCGATCTTACATTCGCTCTGCTGATGGCGACCGCCCGCCGCATCGTGGAAGCGTCCGACTTTTTGCGCCAAGGCCGATGGAAGACCTGGTCGCCGATGCTGCTGACCGGACAGGACATATCCGGTTCCACTCTGGGCATTATCGGGATGGGCCGAATCGGGGAAGCGGTGTGCAGGAGGGCGAAAGCTTTCGGCATGACCGTTTTGTACTACAGCCGCACGCGCAAGCCCGACATCGAACAGCAGCACGACGTGATATACGCCGACATGGAATCGCTGCTTCGAACATCGGATTTCGTGTGCGTACTGACTCCCTACACTCCCGAGACACATCATCTGATAGGCAAAGAACAGCTCTCGCTGATGAAAAAAAACGCGATCCTCATCAATACGGCCCGCGGAGGAATTGTGGACGAGTCCGCTTTATATGAAGCGTTAAAAGAGGGAAACCTGTGGGCGGCCGGATTGGACGTATTCGAGCGGGAACCCGCTTCTCCGGACCACCCGCTGCTCCGTCTGCCCAATGTGACCGCCCTCCCGCACATCGGCAGCGCCAGTGTCCGAACGAGATTGAACATGGGTCATCTGGCCGCCGATAATTTGATTGCGGGCCTGTCGAACCGAATTCCGAAACATGTAGTGAACCAAGAAGTGCTGAAACGATCATCCGATTCTTAAAAATGGGAATAAGCGGTACTGACGCGAGCCGGCGATGTACAAAAGTTATGATCCCCTTGTGGCAGCAACGAAAGAAGGACATCTGTTGTGATGAGCTTATCGTTGTAGACCGGAGGGGATTTATGTTATCCTTTGATGATATTTGTTATTTATCATAAAAAGAATTGGAAGGAATAATGATGCTTTAGGAAGGTTGTGTGAGAACGCTGCCAGTAACAAGGGGGAAGTAGCATTGACAAACCTAACGTCATTTTTCCTGAATCCGTCATGGTGGAGTTTCAATGGAATCATCCTCATATTATTCACCTTTTGCGTTTATGTATGGCTAGTCGGTCCTGCGAGAATCCACCTTTCTCAAGCAGAGGAAACAACGGTCCAGCGTAAGGCGCTGTATTATCTTGGGAACGCAATTGTATTGTTCTGATGGGCCAGCCCGCTGTTTTTTTTCAGTCATATTCTCTTAAGTGCTCACATGCTTCAGATGAGTTTGCTTTATTTTGTTGCTCCGCCTCTTCTAATGAGAAGCTGTCCGAAATGGTTCTTGAAAGCGGCATGGAACCGAATTCCATTAAAACCTTCTTTACTGTTTTTTTTCAGGCCTTTTTTTGCCGTAACCTTATTTAATTCTATCTTCGTTCTCTATCATATTCCTTTTGTTTTTGATTTTGTGATGACGCATCCTGCCATACACCATGGATTCTTTTTCATCTTATTTATTTCATCTTTTTTGATGTGGCCCGTTGCAAGCCCTATTCGGGAACATCAATTGATGGGAGAGAAAAGAAAAAAGTATATTTCGGCGAATGGATGGTTTTTGATGCCTGCTTGTTTGTTTCTTTTTTTTTGCCGACACGGCGTTATTCAAAACCTATAACGACCCGGTTGTTCAGCTTCAAGCCTTGGAGTTGGTATCGCGGAAAATCCAGCTTCAAGCGATCCCCCGTTCTGCAATATCCGCTATCCATGATCAACAATTGGGAAGTCTGTGCATGATCATGTTTCATTTCTTTTCATACGGTTGCATAAAAAATGGGGTCCAGCGTCACATGGTTATCAAAAAACATTCATGAATTATTCAACACTGCCCAACCGGCCTCATTGAAAACGGATGTAGGGAAATATAAACTGATGTTAAAACAGGCAATATGCCGAGCGGAAGAATAAAGGGGTTTGGAAGAAATGGTGCTGAGTATGACGGAAGCGATGGAAAGGGTGCGGGTGACGATCATTCGAATTTTAGCATTTATCCTCTTTGGCCTTGCGATTCTTTTTCCGCAAACCGCTGCGGCACACGCCGTATTGATCCAGGCTGATCCGCCGCCCAATAGTCATTTGAGCGCACCGCCCGAAAAAATCACGTTGAAATTTAATGAACGTCTTGAAAAAGAACTGTATTTCATTCGCGTTTATGACGGGCGGGGAAAGTCCGTTTCCGACAACAGCGCCACAATGAGCCTGGATCAAAAAGAACTCAGCCTGAAGCTCCCTTATCTTCCTGATGGCGTTTACACCGTCAGTTACCGTGTGATGTCAGCCGACGGCCATCCTGTTGAAGAAGCTTACATCATGACCGTCGGAAATGCAGCCGAATCTGGTGATGCTTGGACGGGTTTGAATGATAACCGGGAGCATGCCCATGGCGGTATTGCAGAACGGATAAACCGTATGCTGTATTACCTCAGTTTGCTTTTACTGACGGGCTGGCTTTTCTGGGGACGCCTGCATCGTTTTGCTTCCAGGGAGGCGCAGGATGAATACCGGTTCTGGCTGAAATACCTCAAAATGTTTTACCTTTTTATGTTGATCGCCATTGGTATCGTTCAAATGATCACCTTTTTGGACGGTTTCGGTTTCGGAGAAATCAGAAAGTTATTATTGGGAACAACCTTCGGCGCGTACTGGATCGTTTCCCTATTAGTTACGGTTTTGGGTATCCTGCTGCGGCCCCGCAAATGGTTTGATTTTGCATGGATAACGATTCTATGGATCGCTGAAGCTTTTAATGGACATGCCGTTTCATTTGAACCCATAGCGTATTCTGTTTTTCTGGATGCGGTTCATCTGGCGGCGGCAGCTGTTTGGGCAGGCGGGCTTCTGCTTATCCTTCTCCTGTGGAAAAAAGATAAAGAGGCCGTTAAGTCATTTATGCTTTCCTTTTCAAAATGGGCGCTTATCAGTATGTTGGCGCTCATCGGAACAGGCTCTCTGTTATCTTTCGTTTTCATGCCGGAGCTTTCCTACCTGCCCGAAACCGAATGGGGTATCTGGCTGCTGATCAAAACGAGCCTCGTCGTTCTCGTTATCCCTGTTGCCGCAGTTCTCCGATCGGCAAACAGAAAACACCGGGACGAATCGTTTCGGAGATGGCTGAAAAGGGAATTCATGCTGATGCTTCTTATTGTGCTGGCGGCAGGCAGTTTGACGTATGCCAGTCCTTTTCCGTCCAATGCGCCTTTCGATTGGCAAGAAAGCAAAAACAACATAAAGATACAGTCTGCCATCCGTCCGAATAACCCCGGTGTCGAAAATTCTTTTGAAGTGCGGGTTCAAATGCCGGAACGCAAAAACAACCCGAAACGGGTTGAAATGTGGTTGCGTTATTTGGACCAACCGGAAATAGCGCCGATACAGGTGCCGCTGAACCGTGAAAATGCGGTATCCGGTAACGGGAATGAAGGAAGCTTCTTTCATGCCGACGGCGCCTATTTGCCTGTTCCCGGGAGATGGCGGGTCGAGCTGCGTATCATGGACATGGAGGATAACGAGACCGTTTTTGCGAAAGAAATCCGTCTGTACCCGGTTAAAAAAGAATCCGAATCAGATATACCGGATTAATGCGATAATCCCGATGAGCGCGGCCACTGCATAAAAAAGCGTAAGCCGGGTCCAGTTTCTTGCGGTTTTTTGCTCATATTCCGGATTTCCTTCTTTATTTTGTTTCGAATTTCCGACTATAATGGTGGAAACCAGCGCGAGCAAAATAAGGATTGTGAAAATAATATAATAAACAGTTTGCGGCATGATGATCACCTTCCGATCCGTATGATTTTATTGCCCTAGCGGGACGAGGCGGTTACGGCTCTCAGCGCCTCCGCGAATTTTTGGATTCCGGGGGCTATCTCTTGATGATCCGGGCGCGCAAAAGAAAAGCGCACATATCCCGGCTCAGAGCCGAAAACGCTGCCCGGTACAAATACGACTCCCCGATGGATGCCTTCTTCCAACAACGGATAGTCGCCCGCGTTTTTTCGTATTTTGCACCAAAGATTCAACCCTCCCTGCGGCGAAGTAAAGTCTAGGTCATCGGAGAGATATTGCCGAATGGCGTCAACCAATAAGTCTCGCTTACGCAATAAGGCTTGCCGCAAGGAAGAAATATGTTTTTCGAAATGATCCGATTCCAAAAATTGCGCGGCGATCCACTGCGGAATGACGCTAAGCCCGAAATCCATCTGCTGCCTCGCGTCCGCCAAGCGGTTCACCACCGTTTGCGGTGCAACCATCCAGCCAATGCGAAGCCCGGAAGCGGCAATTTTCGAAAGTGAGCCGATATAGAGAACGGTACCGGTGGAATCCAGCGCTTTTAACGGTTTAGGGGGATGGCCGTCAAAAGAAGTCAGGCTGAACGGGTCGTCCTCCACAATCGGTATTCCATAATCGGTCGCGATTTCCAGCAGTCTGGCACGGCGCGATTCCATAAGCACCGTACCCGTAGGATTCTGATAGTTCGGATTTACAAATATCATGCGAATGCGGTGCTGGCGGTGCAACGATATAATCTCTTCCGGGTCGATCCCCCGGTCGCTGACGGGTAACCGAAACATTCGAAGCCCGGCGGACTGAAACATCGGCAGAGAATAGCAGTAGGACGGATCCTCGACAGCGACCGCATCCCCCGGACTCAGCAAACATTGCGTAATCAAATACAAGGACTGCTGCGATCCGGAAGTAATCAGAATCGATGAGGTTGTCGCGCGGATGCCATGATATTGTTCCAAAAACGACACTAAGGTTTGTCTTAAATGCATAGAACCTTGAGGATCATCATACCCCAGGTGCCCCAGATAAGGTTGTTCCTGCCAAAGCTGGCGAAAAGCTTCATTCGGAAATAAATCGGGCGACAGCTCTCCGCTTGCAAAATCAATGATTGGATTTCCTCTTCTTGTTTCCTCGCGAATGTGCCGGATAAAGGCAAGGTTCGGCAGAAAAGCTCCGCCCTCGACATACTGGCGCCAATTCGGAGTCTGTTTCGTAGTCGTCCCCCATTTGTACAGGCTGACTCTCGTCCCGCTTCCCACCTTGCTTTCGACGAGTCCGGACGCCCGCAATTCTTCATAGGCTTGGACGACCGTGCTTCGGTTCACTCTCAGTTGTCCGGCCAATTTCCGTTCGGAAGGCAGCAAGCTGCCTGGCGGATATTCGCCGTAAACAATTCTGCGCTCCATATATTCGGCAATTTGTTGATACAGCGGTTTACGAAGGCTGCGATCCGGTTTCCACATGATATCACCGTATTCGGACAAGGGATTGGGTTCTATCTTCTCTAATCATAAAATGGATTGAACCGAAACAGACCATCCATTTCAGAACAATTTTCACCATCCATTATACTATGGCTTCCACCGATTGGACGGCTGAAATCAAACTCAATTGGACGGTTACGCCGGTTCCGCGTCCTAATATACTTAAGGTGTCAACCATTAGGAGACGGGAGAAATCAAAAGGAGGTTCATAGGATAATGGAACGTAATGTCCGTGTTGCTGTCGTTCAATCCGCCCCTGTACTTTTTGACAAAGCTTCTGCTCTGCAGAACATTGCGGGTTGGACGAAGGATGCCGCAAGTCAGGGAGCTCAATTGGTCGTATTCCCCGAAGCGTTCGTGCCGGGTTACCCGAGAGGGTTATACCTGGGTACCCGTGTAGGAAGCCGAAATGAAAGCGGAAGAAAAGACTGGGCAAGATACTGGGAAAATTCGATGGATATACCGGGAGAAGACACCGATATTCTCGGAGAAATCGCCAGAGAAGCGGGCGTTTATCTTATCGTCGGAGTGATAGAACGGGATAACGAATTCAGCAGGGCGACCCTTTATAATTCGATTGTATACATCGGGCCGGACGGGAAGGTTGTCGGCAAGCACCGGAAGCTTATGCCGACCGGCTCCGAGCGGCTTTTGTGGGGCATGGGAGACGGAAGCACGCTTACCGTGGTCGATACGCCGTTCGGGAGAATAGGCGGGCTCATTTGTTGGGAGAATTATATGCCGCTTGCCCGTACAGCGATGTATGCCAAAGGAATCGATATCCTGATTACACCGACTGCCGATGCCCGTGACACATGGCAGGCCACCTTGCGGCATATTGCCTGTGAAGGCCGTTGTTTTGTCGTTTCCTCCAATCAATTTGTGACCAAACAAACGTATCCGGCGGATTTGGCCTGTTATGAAGATATTGCCCAAGATCCCGACATTTTATGCAGAGGCGGCAGCGCGATCGTCGGGCCGCTCGGTGAATACGTCGTTCCTCCGCTTTTTGATCAAGAAGGTCTTCTGATCGCGGATCTGGACATGTCTCTTGTGATCCGAAGCCGTTATGACTTCGATGTCGTCGGCCATTATAATCGCCCGGATATATTTCAGCTGATTGTAAACGAAGAAAAACAAGATATCGTCCGTTACAAGAAAGAGTTGTCATGAAAATATGTCACAAAACGGGGACGTCCGTTGTCTTGTATAATGAACCAAAACGAGACGATGGAGGTGATCGACGATGGAACAGAGATTCAATTACCAAACCGCCAATCCCGAGGCATTGCAAGCGATGCTGGCGATGGAACGATTCGCGAGGAACAGCGGCATCGAGCCTGCGCTGTATGAGCTGATCAAAATCCGCGCATCGCAAATCAATGGATGCTCGTTTTGCCTCGACATGCATGCCAAAGATTTGTTGAACATGGGCGAAAGCTTGGAGCGTATCGTTCTACTTACCGTGTGGCGGGAAGCTCCCGTCTACACGGAAAAAGAAAGGGCGGTCCTTGAACTGACCGAATATGTTACCCGCATTTCCGATTCTGGAGTGCCGCAGCACGTATATGAAAAAGTTCGGGCCTATTTTGACGAGAAGCAGTTTGTCGACCTGATTATGGCCATTAATGCTATCAATTGCTGGAACCGGCTCGGGATCGCCACAGGCATGTTCCCGGGATGCTTCGTTTGATTCGGCGGGAATACAGCACGTTCCAGAGGAGCCATTTCCGGCTCCTTCTTGGCATGCTTGCGGAGAAACCGTTGTTAGCGTGATTGTTTTATGCCGTAAGCTTTGTTTTAATGAAGGAGAAACCGGATTACCTTTTTTATCCACATTCGGATCGAAATGAAGTATAGAAAAGAGGCGATTGATCCTTGGATGTTACTGATCTCGGGACAGGGCCGTGGAGTACGGAACAGCTGTATATGACCCACAAGCCTTTTCTTTTCTCAATAGCCTACCGCATGCTCGGGTCGGTATCGGATGCGGAGGATGTTGTTCAGGAACTGTTCCTGACGATCCATGATACGCATCCGGAAAACATCAACCATCTGAAAGCCTATTTGGGCAAAATGGTGACGAACCGATGCCTGAACTTACTGAAATCTGCGAGGAAGCGAAAGGAAACGTATTTTGGGCCATGGCTTCCCGAGCCGTTGGCGAAGGCCGCGGACAATCCGCCCGAAGCCGTGGAACGCGGCGATGCGATCTCCTATGCGTATCTTGTCATGCTGGACAGACTTTCGCCGGTGGAAAGGGCCATTTTCGTTTTGCGGGAAGCTTTTGATTACGAATATAGGGAAATTGCCGACATGGTGGAAAAGTCCGAAGCGGCTTGCCGCAAAATATTGAGCCGCGCGAAGAAAAAGCTGGGGCCGTATCCGTCCCGGCCGCTTCCGGATCGACCGGACCGGGATGAGAAGCTTGTGCAACAGTTTGTGACCGCATTTGCGAAAGGTAACGTCGAGGAAATCATCGATCTGCTGGCCGAAGATGTGTCGCTCATATCCGACGGAGGCGGCAAAGTGCGAGCTGCCGTCAATCCGATTGTAAGCCGCCCCCGCGTCCTGGCATTGCTGAAAACGATGGCTTCCCGCAGATTCCGCGATGCGCGGCTGTCCGTCACCGCCATCAACGGCGAAAGCGGAATGGTTGTTTCCAGTGAAGGCGTCGTGAAGGGGGTCGTCTGTTTCGAATGGACGGAAGACATGAAGCGAATCCGGCGAATATTTACTGTCGTGAACCCGGATAAGTTAAAACATATTTCCGTCCGATGAGTTACCTTCGATGTCCCGTATGCAGGGGCACCACAGTCCGGCCTATGGCCGCGAAACGAAAAAACCGCCGCATTCGGTCAGCGACCGAGTGCGGCGGGGTTGGTAGTCACTCGCCGATAGAAGCATCAGAACACTTGAACGACCTCTTTGATTCCTTCCACTTCTTCGAACAGTGCTCTTTCAATGCCGGCCTTTAACGTAATCGTCGAGCTCGGGCAGCTTCCGCAAGCTCCCATCAATCTCAATTTAACGATACCGTCCTCCACGTCTACAAGTTCCACGTCACCGCCGTCGCGCTGCAGGAACGGGCGAAGTTTATCGAGAACCTCAAGGACTTCGTCGTATATTGTAGTTTGCGCATTTTCGCTCATTTGCTTCATCTCCTTTCTTTCCTTATTATATATCAATAAGCGATAAAATAAAATGGTGGCACACCAGTTCAAGCAAGGTGGATGACAACGCATGAGACCGATCATCGAATTTTGCACCAACAACATGCATCACGGAACCGGTACAGTGATGGAAGAACTGGAACAAAATCCCGATTACGACGTTATAGAATACGGATGCCTCGGCAACTGCGGGCAATGCTATGCGGAACCGTACGCGCTGGTCAACGGGGAAATCGTCGCCGCGGCAACCGCCGATGAGCTGTACGAGAAAATATTGCAGGCGATAGAAGAATACGAAGCGCAGTTCGCATGGCTGGACGATGAATAAGGGGAATCTCCCCGTTTAACCCAAATGATGCTTCGACATCCACAATACGCCGCTTTTCAAAACGCGCGGCACTCTGCCGATCATGATGGTCTGCTTGCCCATGATGCCGAATCCCGCTTTTTTGCCGAGCGATCCGAGCACGCCCTTCAGTTTGATTCGTCCCAGTTTCGGGGTATCCCCTTTCCAGGCGGCATGCAGCACTTCGGCGATTTGTTTGCCCTGGGCTTCCGCCGCTTGAGCGCTCGGGGAGAACGGGAGGCTGGCGCAATCGCCGACGACGAACACTTCCGGATGGGACGGAATTTGATGATATTCGTTTAATACGACCCGCCCCTGACCGTCTTTCGGCAAATCGAGCCGCTGTACGAGCGGATTTGGCTGAATGCCCGCCGTCCATATCGTAATGCCGGTGGCAAGCGGCTTATCTCGGTCATATACGAAGCCGGGCTCCACACGCGACAAACAGACATTGTTCACCATCTCCACGTCGTGTTTGACGAACCATTCACGCACGAATGCCCGCAATTTTTCCGGAAACGGGGATAAGATGCTCTCACCGCGATCGAGAATGCGAATTTTCAAATCGCTCCGGCTTTCGCGCAATTCGGAAGCCATTTCCACTCCGCTCAGTCCCCCGCCCACAATCGTAACCTGGCTGTACGGCTTCAATTCGTTAATTTTTTCATAAGTTCTTCGGGCCGCCGAAAACGTCTGAATGCTGTGGGAATACTGCTCCGCTCCGGGAATGCCGTGGAATTTGTCCGTACACCCCAGTCCGATGACCAGCCAATCGTAGCTGATTGGATCGTCTTCCTGCAGGTGCACCAACCTACTCTCCAGATCAATCCGGGTTACTTCGGCATATTTGACAATGAGCCGCGGATCGACCGGAAAAGGGACTCGAATTTCGGCGTCGGCGACAGTACCCGCGGCCAAAGCGTAATATTCCGTTTTCAGGCCCTGGTAAGGCATTTTGTCCACCAGAATAATGGAGGTATCTTTAGGAAGTTCTTTATCAAGCAGATGAACGGCAACGGTGATTCCGCCGTAACCGCCGCCGAGAATAACGATTTTCTTCATACCCTTGCGCGTTCCTTTCCATCTGGCTGTTGTTTTAGTATGCCAATAAATCGTCGTTGTATTGAAAAAAGGTTTACCGGCATCCGCCTAGTAAACCTTGATTTCGTTGTAGAACGTATCCCGCTCCACGGGAATGCGATTCGCTCCTTTGATAAGCCAAATCAACTCGTCACGTGTCAATCCTTCGGGGGACAGTGCTCCGGCGGAATGGCTGATCCGTTCCTGCACAATCGTGCCGTGCGCGTCCGATGCGCCGAACGTAAACGCCAATTGCGCCAGCTGTGTTCCCAAGTTAATAAAATAGGCTTTAATGTGTTGAATGTTGTCGAGCATCAGCCGGCTGATCGCGATCGTTTTTAAATCGTCGAACGCGGAAACGCGGCGTTTGATGCTGGCATGAATGCTTGCGGGCTGCACCGAATTCGGAATGAACACCATAAACCCGTTCGTTTCGTCCTGCAGCTCCCGCAAATAAATCATATGCTGCAGCCGCTCTTCCAACGTTTCAATCGAACCGTACAGCATCGTGGCGTGCGTTTTGAAGCCGAGCCGATGGGCCGTGCGCTGCACTTCCAGCCACTGTTCCGTCGTCGCTTTGCCGACGCCCATTTTTTTGCGGTACCGTTCGGACAAGATTTCCGCTCCTCCGCCCGTCAAGGTGGCCAAGCCGGCCTCTCTCAACGTCAGCAGCACTTCTTCGTAGCTTAATCCGCTGATTCGCGAGAAAAACTCGATTTCCGCGGCGGTATACGCTTTGATCATGACGTCCGGAAACCGCTGTTTCAGCGCTCGAATGCTGTTCACGTAATATTCGAACGGGACATTCGGATTATGTCCGCCGGTGATGTGAAATTCCCGCATGCCGGGATGGTAATGCTTCTCAATGTAGGCGATCGCTTCTTCCGGAGACAGCGTATAGGCGCCTTCCTCTCCTTCGTCCCTGCGGAAATGGCAAAAAGCACAGTGCGCTTCGCATACGTTCGTAAAATAAACGCTCATGTTTTCGATAAAGTATACTTTTTTGCCGTTTTTACGCATATTCACTTTGTTGGCAAGCTGTCCGATCGACAGCAGATCGTCCGACTCGTACAGAAACAATCCGTCTTCCAGGCTTAACCGTTCGCCATGCTCCACTTTCTCGCTGATTTCCGCCATCCGTTTGCCGGGATTGCTTACTACCACGTTCATGAGACACGCCTCCTATATTGAAGCTTTTCTTATTATAAACCTACAGGTTTGGAGGGGCAATACGGTAACGGCAGAAATGTTGGGGCGCGGGCCGGGGTTGGGCCTGGACTGCGGTTCCGCGGACCGTACCGCCTCGCCGCGAGTCGGACTTTCGCCACTTTGCCCTTGAGACGTTCCGCAATAAAGGGTATACTTATCTTATACAACGAATCAATCATTCTCCCGAATAAAGGAGGGTAAGCATATGATTACGATTAGCGAATCCGCATGCGGAAAAATCAAAGAAATGCTGGCTGAGGAAGAAACGCCGAACCTGTTTTTGCGCCTGGGCGTAAAGGCGGGCGGCTGCAGCGGGTTTTCGTACGGCATGGGATTTGATGACGATCAGCATGAGGACGATCAAGTGTTGGAAATTAACGGGCTGAAAGTGGTTGTGGATTCCGAAAGCGCGCGATTCCTGAACGGCGTGGAAATCGATTATAAAGAATCCGCGATGGGCGGCGGCTTTACGATTCACAATCCGAACGCGGTGGCCACATGCGGCTGCGGCAGCTCGTTCCGCACGAAGGAAGAAGCCGGCGTTCCGAGCGAATGCTGAACAGCTTGAAGCCGTTCAACAATATAGCCCCGAGAGGGCGTATTTGCGGGATATTTCACGATTTCCGTTGAATACGCCCCTCGCAGGGCGTTTTTTGTTTTATTTTTCATTCCACGAAATTTTCATCTTGAATGAACCGGTCTCGGATGTCGGGTGTCGGAATCATGCACGTTTCTCTTTTGCCGAACCAGCGATAACGGCGATCGGCCACGGCCCGATACAAAGCATCGCGGACCGGTTTGGGCACGAGCAAAAACAAATACCCGATTTTGTACAGGCCGGTTAACTGGCGGCTAATTCTCAATACGGCGGACGACATGACGTAGTGCCTGCCGTCTTCTATTAAAATGACCGAGTCCGTTTTTTCCTCTTCTATACCGTATTTCTCCTTCAACTTTTTGCCCGTTTCCGATTGCAGAGAAGCAAACTTAAACCGGCCGCGAGGGTCGCGCCGAATAATGAACTTGACCCAAAAATTGCAGAAGTTGCACACTCCGTCAAACAGAATGACAGCGTGGCTCTCTCGTCGTTTAAAAGACATGCGGGTCACCTTTTCTATATTTCCGCAATCAATTTTCCGTCCCGCACGAAAACCGGATGCGCTGTAAGGCATTCCCCGTAGACATTTTTGCATTGTCCGGTAGAACCGTCGAAAATCCAGAAATGCAGCGGACATACCAGGTCTTCGCCGTATTCCATCACCGTGCCACCGGCATGCGGGCATAGGGCGGACAACAGCTCGTAACCGGCATCGTTCTTGACTAGAAAGTAGGGTTCATTGTGTAAAATCACTTCGGCGGGCAGTTTAGCGAAAGAAGATTCCTGCCCCAGGTCGAACTGCCGTTTGTTCTGCACGGAACGCTCACCTTTCATTTGAAATTGGACAGCCCGTATGCGTAATTCCTTACGGCTCACTAACACACTTCTCCATGGATCCGATAAGTCCTGCAAAAAGGGAAATTGTTTTTTTCGGGAAGAATATAATAATGGGATCGAAGGGTTCGATAATTTTTTTTTATCAAAGTCAACTATTCACATGCTGTGAATAAAGTTATTCACACGATGCAGCGGTGCAAACAGACAATTGTAGACATTTATCAACAGCATGATCCCCGATCATCCACAGCTTCCTGTGGATAAAGGAACGATTGTTCAACGATCGCGACCGTGATACGATAAAGAAAATCAAACCCGAAAAAAGGTGGTATAAATGAGATCGTTGAGCAATGAATCTCTCATTGAAACTTACTTTAAAGCGCTTGATTTGAAGCTGGACAACGAGTTTATCAATCTTCTTCTTGACGAAATCCGCAGAAGAAACATCAATTTGTCAAAACAAACGAGGGGAGCCTAGCCGCTTTCTCCGACAAAAACCATCCCCATGCGTACAGCATTCTACAGATGTTTCCATTCATCCACAACGGCGCGAAAAGAAATCCGGCAGTGCCGGCAATAAGCAATATGAACGCACTGATGGCAACTGAAATCCGATAGCCCGTCGGTCAGCTTCATATCGTCGATCGGTGGATAGGGGGAATACGGTCCCCAGTAATCGTACATTCTGCCGTAATCTTCGGAGGCTTGAAGACAGTAAGGACAAGGCGCCGACATCTTCCGCAGGCCGTTGCAGACGGGACATAAATAAGACACAGCAATATTCCTCCTTAAAACGCGCGTTTTACGCTTAGAATACCCTGTGCCTCCATATTTTTATGTTAAAATTTCATGCTGCTGCTGTGCCCGGGAGACAGCTTCGCTTCCGGATCGATGTATACTTTGGCGTTGTTGACCGCTGTGGGCGCTTCTCCGAATCCGACGGCGATCAGTTTCAGCTTTCCCGGATATGTCGTAATATCGCCCGCTGCGAAGACGCCCGGTATGCTTGTTTCCATCCGCGAATCCACGACGATCGAACCGTTGTCGATCTGAAGTCCCCACTCGGCTATCGGTCCCAGAGTGGAGACGAATCCGAAACTGACAATGACCGCATCGACGTCAAGAACCGTCTGCTCTCCCGTTTTCGTATGTTTGATCGAGACTCGTTCAATATGTTCGGCGCCGTGAAGACCGGTAATTTCCATCGGCGTCAGGACGGTTACTTTCGATTTCAGCAAATTTTCCACACTGTGCTCGTGCGCGCGGAATTTGTCCCTGCGGTGGATAAGCGTCACATGCCGGGCGATCGGCTCGAGCATTAAAGCCCAGTCCACCGCGGAATCGCCGCCTCCGCTGATTAACACCTTTTTGTCTTTGAACGCCTGAATGTCACTTACGAAGTAATACAAATTTTTGTTTTCATACTTTGCCGCTTCCGGCAGTTCCAACCTTCGCGGTTCAAAAGCGCCGACCCCGGCCGTAATGATGACCGCTCTTGCCGTATGTACCGCTTTGTCGGTTACGAGCTCGAACGAACGCTCCGCTTTTTTTTCAAGCTTGAGCACTTTTTCCTCCAGGCAGCAGGTGATCGGAAAATAACTCATCTGCCGCTTCAAGTTATCGACCAGCTCTTGAGCTCTCACCTTTGGAAACCCGGCCACATCGTAGATGTATTTTTCCGGATACAAAGCGGATAGCTGTCCTCCGAGCTGGGGCATGCTTTCAATGATTTTTGCCGACGCCTGCCGCATGCCGCAGTAAAAAGCCGCGAACATTCCCGCCGGACCCCCGCCAATGATGGCTATATCTACAGGCTGCTGACTTTGCTCCAATCCAGACAAAAAAAAACCCCCTTTTTACTATCGTTCTCATTATAAACGAAATTCCCGGGAAAGAAACGCGACATAAGAAAATATCGGAATTTGCCGCGCTGCCTTTATATTTCGACCCGCAAATTCATCGGAACGATGGCCAAAATAGCGCTTGCAATTTTACAGGTATCATTATATCATTGCACTTGATAGTTTAAATATGTTGTCGAATTTTTTACAAAGGAATATGTGTAATTTTTCACAATATATTTAACAAAAATGGGCCACACTAAAGTTATAGGAAGGGATAGGACAATGGGCAAAATACCGAGAATTGTGATTCTGGGGGCGGGGTACGGCGGTATTGTTACGGCGCTCAATCTGCAGAAAAGACTGAACTATAACGAGGCTGACGTAACGCTTGTCAACAAGCATGACTACCACTACATTACCACGCACCTGCACATGCCCGCCGCAGGCACGGATCGCCCGGACAACGCGCGGGTGAGCATTTCGAAGCTGATCGACGAATTCAAAGTCGATTTCGTCAAATCGACCGTAGTGCAGATCAAACCGCAGGAAAAGAAAGTGGTGCTGGAAGACGGGACGCTGACTTACGATTATCTTGTCATCGGTCTCGGCGGCGAGCCGGAAACGTTCGGCATTCCGGGGCTGCTCGAAAATTCGCTGAGCATTCGCAGCATTAACAGCGTCCGCTTCATCCGCGAACATATCGAATATCAGTTTGCAAAATATAAAATGCAGCCGGATCGCAAAGAGCTGCTTACGATAGTAGTCGGCGGCGCCGGTTTTACCGGGATCGAATTTGTCGGAGAGCTTGCCGATCGCGTACCGCAATTGTGCAAAGAGTTCGACGTCAATCCGAAGCTGGTTAAAATATATACGGTCGAAGCGGCCCCGACAGCGCTGCCGCCGGGATTCCCTCCCGAGCTTGTGCAATATGCCATCGACCTGCTTACGAGCAAAGGCGTCGAATTCAAATTCTCCACGGCGATTAAAGAATGCACTCCCGAAGGCGTCATACTGGCCACCGGCGAAGAAATCAAAGCGGGTACCGTCGTATGGACGGGCGGGGTCCGCGGCAACCGCCTTGTGGAAGAAGCCGGATTCGAAGCGGTCAGAGGCCGCGTAAAGGTGGACGAATATTTGCGCGTTCCGGGCTATGACGATGTGTTCATGGTCGGCGACTGCTCCGCCGTATTCAATGACGGGCGTCCGTACCCGCCGACGGCGCAAATCGCGACGCAGCAAGGCGTCAACTGCGCGATCAATCTGGTGGCGTCCATTCGCGGCGAAGCGTTGAAGCCGTTCAAATTCGACAACAAAGGCACGGTCGCGTCACTCGGAAAAGGCGAAGCGGTCGGCGTCGTCGGCACCCGCAAAATAAAAGGCGGAACAGCGGCGCTCATGAAAAAGCTGATTGACTTGAGATACATTTATATGATCGGCGGAATTCCGCTCGTCCTCAAGAAAGGACATTTTTAAATCCTTGCGGACAGCCGGACAAGTTAACCGCTGCCGGGCATCATGGTTACCGGCCCGGCGCGGATATGCAGGAGGATGCCCATGAGACACTGCAGCGTGCAGGTAAGAGGCTTGCTGACGAGAGAGGAGCTCGATCGTTATAACGCTCTTATGGAAGTAGGGCAATATTTGGAATTGAACAACCGTTACGATTTGGCGTATACGGTGCAGAAGGAAGTCGATCGGTTAATCCAGCCGGCTATCGAACGGTTGAAAGAGAAAGGGCGCGAACGGGATCGCGCCACGGAGCGATACTTGAGCGAGAAAGCGAAAAACGAAGAGGAATGACGCAGGAAAAGACCATCTGTCCCGCAAGCCGCGGGAGGATGGTCTTTTCGCCTTTTTTCGCCGTTTACTTGGACAAAAACGAATGGAGCATCCAGACATGCTTTTCCAGACTCGTGCGGATGCCGGTCAGGATGTCCGCCGTGGAATCGTCGTTTGCACGGTTCGCCAACTCGATTCCTTCTTTCATTTCACTGATGATCGTGTTAAAATCGTTCGCTATCGCCTGCACCATTTGCTCCGTCGTTTCGTTTCCGCTCGCTTCCGTCACCGAGGCGTTTTGCAGAAAGTCCCGCATCGAAGCGAGCGGCTTACCGTTAAGCGCGAGCAGCCGTTCGGCAAGCACGTCGAAACGGGCTGCCGCCTCTGTATACAATTTTTCGAACAGCGCGTGGAGCTCGTAAAAATGTTTTCCCTTCACAAACCAATGGTAGTTGTGCAGTTTTACGTAAAGAACGCCCCAATTGGCAATTTGCCTGTTGAGCAGGCTGTTTACAGTCGTTGCGGTAGCTTGCGCCATCGTTACCCCTCTTTCGAATGATTTGCAATTTCGTTTTCATCATTCCCAAAACAAGGGGTTTTATTTCATTAAACGGACAGCATCGCCTTGAACTTATCTGTGTCCAGAATGTTCCCGACATAAAAAGGACCGAACTCGCCGAAGCGGGCGCTCACTTCGTCAAAGCGCATTTCGTAGACGAGCTTCTTGAACGTCAGCGCGTCGTCGGAGAACAGCGTGACGCCCCATTCCCAATCGTCCAGCCCGACCGAGCCGGTAATGATCTGCTTTACGCGTCCGGCATATTTGCGGCCGATCATGCCGTGGCTGCGCATCATGCCGCGCCGTTCTTCCATGCTCAGCATATACCAGTTGTCGCCGCCTTCGCGGCGTTTATTCATCGGATAGAAGCAGATATGCTTCGTTTTCGGCAGTATCGGCTTCAATCTGGCGGCGATTTCCGGGTTTTGCATCGGGTCGGTGCCGGGCTCCGCCGTGTAATTGCTTAATTCGACGACGGAAACGTACGAATAGGCCGGGATCGTATGCCGGGCAAATTCGGATTTATTGAACTGCGTCTCCAATTCGTTTAACTGTTCCAATGTTTCCCGCAGATGCATAAAGACGAAATCGGCTTTTTGTCCGACGATGCTGTATACGGCGGTGCTGCCTTGTTTTTGCCGTTCGACATCCGCCCACTGCTCCAGAAAGCCGAACAGCTCGTCCGCCGCCGCGGTGCGCTGATCCTCCGTCAAGTTTTTCCATGAGTTCCAGTCGATGGTACGAAAATCGTGCAGGGCATACCAGCCTTCAAGCGTTTGTGCCGCTTCACTCATCTATCTCACTCCTTGTAGATTGGAAACTTTCGTGCTTGTTTTCTTCATTGTAGCGAAAATGGAAGCGCGGGGCAATCGAGGTATCGTGACGAAAATGGTACAGTTGCGGACCCGCCTTGCTTTCCGGCCCTGTTTCCACTACAATGATTTACGATATTATGGTCAGCCGCCAGGAGGCTGCATATGGGGGATGATTTTCGTTGCTCCAGCTGATTATCGTAACGACATTATTTTTCGTGCTGATGTTCGGTCTCGGATTTATATTGAATATGCTGCTGAAAACGACGTGGTTTCCGATATACGGATACATTGCGCTGACGATCGGCCTTATCCTTTATTGGGGTTGGGGAACGGGCACATTAATGGAAAACATCGCCGAATATACGATTGTCGACTATATTCCCGCCATCGGCGGGTTGGCCGGCTCCGTGTTGAGCGGTTTCGCCATCCGGGCGCTTCGTCTTCAGGGCTATCGCATGTTTTGAACGGGAAAAGCCCGATGGAGCGCGTCGACGATTTTCACCCGAACGGTGTCGATTTATGATAGAATAGTAGACAAGGTCATTTCACGGGTGGAGTCATGTTATGAGGATTGCCAATTTGCTTCATTTTACGGAAAATCACCGGTTTTACGTGTATCGCGATTTTTCTCTCGGCGGCCTTGATCATAAAGTGTTGAGCAGCATGTATCAGCCAATGGTCGGCGCTTTTGCGATCGGCTTGTACATGCTGTTGTACCATCAGGTTCCGGCCGACAAAGTCGGTTATTCCGAATTGGAGCAGCAGCGGAAGCTGTTTTTGGGACTTGACCTTGAGCCCGGCGAAAAGGGCAGAAAATATTTAATCGAGCAAACGTCGAAGCTGGAAGCGGTCGGTCTTTTGCAGACGCACCGCAAATACGTGCCCCAAAGCGACGACTACATATACGGGTACCGGCTCAACGAGCCGCTTTCCCCGGACGAATTTTTCAAAAACCAGCATCTGACGCTGCTTTTGCGGGACAAGATCGGTAAATATATGGTGCTGTTTTTGCGGGAGCAATTCCACGCCAAAGAACCCGACGAGCTTTACGGGCGCGATCTCAACACCGAAGATTTGACGGTTCCTTTTTACGAGCTGTTCCGGTTAAATACGCACACGATTGACTATGAGCTGGAGCAGGCTTTGTTCGAAGCGGCCCCGGCCGTGCAGAAGGAACAGGGCATTCCCGCGGCGAAAGGGTTTTCGTACGCCGATATCATTATGCGCTTTCCCCGCGAGTCGTTCAACCGCGCCTTCGTCGAACGGTTGAAATACGACGCCGATCAGCTGGCGACCGTCAATTATGTGGCGAAAAAATACGATTTGTCGCTGCAGGAAACGTGCCGCTTGCTCGATGAAGACGGCATTTTCGACGAAGACGGCACGCTGAATGTCGACGCGATGCAGTACAAGGCTAACCTGTACTTCCGCCAGGACAAGAGACGGGAAGAAGACAGGGGAAGGCTGCTGCAAAAAACGGCCGATACGAAAGCGGCCGAACCGGCGCAAGAGGAAAAAAGCGTGGAAATGGCTTATTATCTCGACGTTCCCGCCGTGTTTCAAGGCCAATGCGACATTCACCAGTACAACGCGCTGTTGCGGAACGAGCCGTACACCCGCATCCTGAAAAAATTTTTCCCCGGTTCGGTTCCGGAGCCGATTATGGACACGTTCGAACGCATCGATTTGAACTACAAGCTGAAAGAAGAAGTCATCAACGTGCTCATCCATTATCTCAAAGCGTACAATCTGTCCTGGTCGAGAGGGTATATCGAAGCGATTGCCGCAGATATGCTCGGGAAGCAGATTGACACCTACGAGCAGGCCGTGCAGTATGTCCGCGACGCGGTCAAGGCGAAGGAGAAGCCTTCCGGCAAAACGTCCTCGCGCGGCCGCGGCAAGCAGAAGCCGAAAATTCCGATCATTTCCGACGTTCCGCAGGAGGCCCCGATTACGGACGAAGAGTTGGAGGAGATTCGCAAAAAAGCGCGGAAGTTGACGGAAAATAAACGATGAGGATGAATGGCGATGAAATCTTTATCCGATTTGCTGAACGGCCTGCCGGACCGTTCCGCGATACAGAAAGCGGAGCGGAAAGCAAAACAGATTTTGGCCGATCCGCTTATTCTGAAACTGCGGGCCAAATATCCCGAGCTGAACGAACACACGTTGAGAATCAATATGAACCGGCTGTACCAATATGTGACGGAATACAACAACTGTATGCGCTGCCCCGGGCTTGAACGCTGCCCGAACGATTTTGCCGGGCATTATACGATGCTTACGGTGGACGCGATAAACGGCATTCCGCAAATTTACGATCATAAAGTGTCCTGCAAAAAGTATTTGGCCAGACAGGCCGAGCAATCGATCCGCAGCCGGATTCGCAGTTTTTACGTCGATGAACGGGCGCTGACGCACGGCTACTCGCTGCATGAAATATTGGAAACGGACTTGGAACGGGTGAAGGCCGTCGACCGCATCATCGACTATATTTTAAAGACGAAAGAAGAAGGGCTGCAAAAAAAAGGGCTTTACCTGGTCGGGAAATTCGGGACCGGCAAAACGTTCCTGATGTGCTACCTGCTCTATGAATTGGCGAAAGAAGGGCTGACCGGAGCTATCGTGTACATGCCCGATTTTGTTGAAGATTTGAAGGCGATGTTCCAGGAACCGCAGAAGCTCAAAGAAACGATCGAAATGCTGAAGGAAACGGATCTGCTCGTTTTCGACGATATCGGCGCGGAAAACTTGAACCCGTGGGTGCGGGATCACGTCATGGGCTCGATCCTCAATTACCGGATGGACCGCAAGCCGACCTTTTACACGTCCAATTATGAGCTGGACGCGTTGGAACAGCATTTCAGCTTCACGAATAAAGACGGGGAAGAAGAATACAAGGGACGGCGAATTATGGATCGCATCCGTCCGTTTGTCGAGGTCGTTGTCGTCAATGGGGAGAACAAGAGAGGCCGATTTCCGAATCCGAACGCGTAACAAAAAGTCTGCCGTTCCGGCAAGGTTGCCGGTACGGCAGACTTTATTTGGCGGTCGTTTCGTTTCGCCGGCCACTTGTTACTTATACAACGAAATGATCGTTGCGATGGCGGCGATCAGCAGGAAAAAACCAAACGTATAGGTGGCGCTGACCAGAAAATCGACAAAATCATTTGTCGGTTCTTCATTGACGTGCAGCTCGGGATGCGGTTTGGACTCGGTCATGAATATCCCTCCTCGGCGTTAACGTTCAAACTTTCATCGTGATTCTCCCCATAGTATACCCATTTTTTCGGCGGGTTGTAAAGGCGGTGAAAGTGACAATTGTGAGGCGGTACAACGGCACGGGAACCGGTGACGTCACGAAATGACAGTTATGAAAAAACGGCGGTTTGTGGTATACTTAAGGTGTTGACCATTTGCGGTTCTCCGGCTTCATGATCTTAACGCCGCCGCAATTCTTCAATATTTATACAGTAGAGGAGGATGACAATGGCTATTGTTAACGTTTCCGATCAAACTTTCAGCAGCGAAGTTGAAGGCAAAGGAACGGTTCTGGTGGATTTCTGGGCGCCGTGGTGCGGTCCGTGCAAAATGATCGCTCCCGTTCTTGAAGAACTCGATCAGGAAATCGGCGATCAGCTGAAAATCGCCAAAGTGAATGTGGACGACAATCCGGAATCCGCTTCGCGTTTTGGCGTTATGAGCATTCCTACGCTCATCGTGTTCAAGGACGGCCAACCTGTCGATAAAGTAGTTGGTTTTCAACCGAAAGACGCATTGAAAAATGTCGTCAGCCGCCATATTTGACATACAAAAACTTCAAACATATGCACAATCGGAAAAAGTTCTTTTCGCTGCGGCGAACAAAGAACTTTTTCTTTGTGTTACAATAGATTCGACCAACTTCGGAACGAAAAGAGGGGAGGCGGATGATGACGGAATCCATCGATAGCCGCGAACGGGAAAAAGCGCTGGAAGCGATAAGACACAAGCTGTCGCTGCTTCCCGATAAACCGGGCTGCTACTTAATGAAAAATAAAGAAGGCAAAATTATATACGTGGGAAAAGCGAAAGTGCTGAAAAATCGCGTCCGGTCGTATTTTTCCGGAAGCCATGACGCGAAGACGCAGCGCCTCGTGAGCGAGATCCGCGATTTTGAATATATCGTTACCGCGAACAATATGGAGGCGCTCATTCTCGAGTGCAATCTAATCAAACAATACCATCCGCGCTACAATGTGCTGCTGAAGGACGACAAATCGTTCCCGTACATCAAAATTACGCACGAGCGTCATCCGCGCCTCGAAGTGACGCGCAAAGTCGTCAAAGACAAGGGCAAATATTTCGGTCCGTATCCGAACGCGTATGCCGCCCAACAGACGAAGAAGCTGCTCGATCGGCTGTACCCGCTGCGCAAATGCAGGACGCTGCCCGATAAGGTTTGCTTGTACTACCATTTGGGGCAATGTGTGGCCCCCTGCGAATATGAGGTGGATGCTTCGGAATATGACCGGATGGTCCAGGAAATCACCCGTTTTTTGAACGGCGGGCACGAGCAGATCAAGCAGGAATTAACCGCGAAAATGCATGCCGCCGCAGCGGAGCTTGATTTCGAGCGGGCCAAAGAACTGCGGGATCAAATCGCTCACATCGACCTTGTCATGGAAAAGCAGAAAATTACGGTCTCCGATTCGCTCGACAGGGACGTATTCGGTTTCCATGTGGACAAAGGCTGGATGTGCGTGCAAATTCTGTACATGCGCCAAGGCAAAATGATGGAGCGCAACGCCACGATGTTCCCTTACTATGGAGATGAGTACGACGACTTCATCTCTTTTGTCACGCAGTATTACAGCGAAAATCCGGCTTTGCCGAAAGAAATATTCCTGCCGCATCCGGACGATCGTCCCGGGGCGTCAGCCGAACGGAACGAAGAAAAGGAAGACGTGGGCAAATCGCTCGCATCCTGGCTTCGCGTCAAAGTCCACATGCCGCGCAGAGGAATGAAGAAGCAGATGGTCGATATGGCCGTCGACAACGCCCGCGTGGCGCTGGAAGAAAAATTCCGGCTGCTGGAACGGGACGAGGAGCGGTCGGTCAAGGCGGCGGAAAGTTTGGGGCGCTGGCTCGGGCTGGAAGCCGTGCACCGCATCGAAGCGTTCGACAACTCGAACATCCAGGGAACGAATCCGGTATCGGCGATGGTCGTGTTTACCGACGGAAAGCCGGACCGCAAAGAGTACCGCAAATATAAAATAAAGACGGTGCAAGGCCCCGACGATTACGAAACGATGCGGGAAGTGATCCGGCGCCGGTACGAACGCGTGCTGAAAGAAAATTTGCCGCTGCCCGATCTGATTGTCGTTGACGGCGGAAAAGGACAAATTTCCGCCGCCGTCGACGTGCTGGAAAACGAGCTCGGGTTGTTCATACCCGTATGCGGCCTCGTGAAAGACGCAAAACATAAAACGGCGCAGCTCATGATCGGCGATCCGCCGGAAGTGGTGCCGATTCCGCGCGACAGCCAGGAGTTTTATTTGCTGCAGCGCATCCAGGAAGAGGTGCACAGGTTTGCCGTGACGTTCCACCGCCAGACGAGGGGGAAATCGATGCTCGCCTCACAGCTCGAAGCGATACCCGGCGTCGGCGAAGCGCGCCGCAAGAAGCTGCTGCGGCATTTCGGCTCCATCAAAAAAATAAAAGAGGCGACCGTGGAACAGTTCAAGCCGCTCGGCATCGGCGAAAAATTGGCGTCCGACATTATCCGCGCGCTTCAGGATAAGGAGGAACATCATCCTTCCTGAACAAGCCGTGGCAAAAGGCGATCGCGCAGCCGACACACGCGGGCAGAACGATATAGAACAATCCCGACAAAAACGATGACGCCGTTCCGAGCCCGGTGATCGATAATCCCATCAAAATGCTGTCCATTGCGGCGTGAGCGAACAATGCGGCAAGAAAACCGAATTTGAGGAACGCGTAGCCGAAAATAAGCCCGAGAACGGTTACCTCCGCAAGCCGGGTATATACCGGATAAATCGGATACTGGGTATGGCCCAGAGCCCAGACGGCGCTAGGTAGGAGAACGGCAAGAAAGGTGTTTTTCACGATTTTTTTGAAGACGACGATGCCGAACAAGCGGTAGATCGCTTCCTCCGAAATGGCCGCCGACCAAGCCAGCAACGGAAACAGTTCGGGCCGGAACATGTTATACGGGGAGGACACGGGATCGCTTGTCGACCAGACGCCGAAGTAACGTTCGGCGATGAGGAACAGGACGGCTTGCGCTCCGAGCAGGATGAGGCAGATGAGATAGCCGCGGCCCATGGCGGTCATGACGTGCCTGCCGTATGCCGGATCGCTCCAGCGCGGCCAAACGCTGACGCCTGCTTGCCGCCATAAATGCTCGCCCGCAATCAAACAAAAGTATACGGCGACGCCGATCATAAATACGATGAGATGGGTGAGCAGCACGGCGATGAGCGCCTCCGGACCGCTGCCGGACATCGCTTTGAATCCGGGATATAGGTTGATGTTGTTAGCGCAGTAAATGACCGTGAACAGCAGCGTCAGTACGATCCCTCTTGAAAATGCGGCACTGCGCCGGCCGCGGACGGTATAGACGACGGCCATCATCGTCATCGCGAAAGTCAGGCCCGAGCCGGCCAGCGACATCCATTGCGCCGCTTCGTCCTGATCGCGAATCCATTTCAGTTCGTTTTCGGGCACCGGGAACACGGGATGAAAGGATGCGACCCGATCGCGATGCAGCGTCAGGTGAAGCTGCAGGCGTATACCGGCGAAGGCTTCCTTGCGGTGCTCGAAAATAAGCTTACCTTCCTCTTTTTCCTGTATCAGCGTGAATTGTTCAGGGTTGTACCCCATTTTTTCCAGAAAAGCTTTGGCCGTGCCGACCCGAACTTCGCTTCCGTGCGGTTCCGCCGCGGTCCGGGTTTCCCAGCCGATTATGCGGCCGTTGTGGAAATTGACGTCGACGATGTAGCGGTTATGCCGTCCGGGTCCGGAAAGTTCGACCTGGAAATAATCGAGCGGGTAACGGTCCCGGTACGCTTCCTCGTACGGCCCGAGCCGTTTGTGGATTTGCAGATAGCTGATTAACGGCCGGTTTGATTGGTATGTCGTAAACGACCGAAGCTCGGCCTTTTGGTTATACTCGTTTTTGATAAATTCGGCGGCCAGTTCGGCCGCTTTTTGCTTGGTGACGGAAGGAACGGTTTCTGACGGCTGTTCCATACGATTCGTTTTTTGGTCGCGCATGCGGTTTCTCCTTTATGGTAAGCGGTTCGATCCTATGGTATAAACGTAACACAAACCCGGCATCGTTTTCCAATCATCGCGGGAGAATACGGAAACGAAAGAAAATAGGCTGCTCGGCTCCGCTACACTTTCATTATGGTATGAACTCGCAGCGAATATAAGAAATTAACCGTTTTTTGCCTGATAAACCCGTTTGTACGGTGCGGTTAAAATCATTATAATCGTTATCAATCGAATAAAGCCGAATTTCTTTATGAAAACGGGGGAACCATTACATTATGGGGTGAATTTTGCGGCGCTGCCGCAAATAGGGTAACCTGCATACCCGAACCCGTCAGCTAACCTCGTAGGCTTGTTACAGGATACCAAGCGAATGGCATTGGGTTTCCAGTGTCTTTTTTGTTTGTTAAGGAGATGGACATCGTTGAAATTGAAGCCGAAAATGTACAGACTGACGCCGCCGCAAATACTGGCTTCCGGATTTGCGCTCATTATCGTGGCCGGGGCGGTGCTGCTGTCGCTTCCGATCGCATCCGCTTCGGGACGCCCGCTGCCGTTTATCGACGCGCTGTTTACCGCCACGTCGGCCACCTGCGTGACCGGACTTGTCGTCGTCGACACGGGGACGTTCTTCAGCACGTTCGGGCAAGTGGTCATTATGCTGCTGATTCAATTGGGCGGACTTGGTTTTATGACCATGGCGACGCTGTTTGCCATCGTGTTAAGAAAAAAAATATCGCTGCGCGAGCGGCTTATCCTGCAGGAAGCGATGAACCAGATCAGTATGGAAGGCATCGTCCGTCTTATCCAAAGAGTGATTATCTATTCCTTCGTTATCGAAGGGACTGCGGCCTGCCTCTTTGCGGTTCGCTGGTCTTTTGACATGCCTGTCGGAAAAGCGATATATTTTGGCCTGTTTCATGCCGTTTCTCTTTTCAACAATGCCGGGTTTGACCTGTTTGGCGAATTTCGCAGCTTGACGGGATATGTGGACGACATCGTCGTTAATGTGGTGGCGATGCTGCTCATTATTCTGGGCGGCATCGGATTTGTCGTCATGTCCGATGTCGTAGAGTACAGAAAAAACCGCAGGCTTTCCCTTCATACGAAGGTCGTATTAACCACTACATCGATATTGATCGTTTTCGGAGCGCTCGTTATTTTCATCTTCGAATATACGAATCCGCGCACGCTCGGCGCACTCCATTTTAGCGGAAAAATTCTCGCCTCGCTGTTTCAGTCGGTGACGCCGCGGACGGCAGGCGCGAATACGGTCAGTATCGCCGATCTGCGGCAAGCTTCGCAATTTTTTATCATTATTCTTATGTTTATCGGCGCTTCGCCGGGATCGACCGGCGGCGGTATCAAAACGACGACGTTTACAACGCTGATCGGCGCCATACTGGCAATGGTGCGCGGGAAAGAAGATATCGTCCTGTTCCATTACCGTTTGGCGAAGGACCGGATATACAAGGCGATTACGCTGACGATGTTTGCGCTGTTTCTGGTCGTCTTCGTCGCCATGGTGCTGTCGACGACGGAGGATCACGAATTTTTGATGATCCTGTTCGAAGTCACCTCGGCGTTCGGCACGGTCGGTTTGTCGATGGGGCTGACGCCGGATTTGACGACGTTCGGAAAAATCATGATTATGTTGACGATGTTTGCCGGACGTCTGGGACCGCTTACGCTCGCTTACGCTCTTGGGCCGAGAACGGAAAAAGAATTGTACCGCCATCCGGAAGGCAAAATCATTATCGGATAAGGAGTTAGAGAACATATGGAAAAAAGTCAGTACGCCGTTATCGGTTTGGGCCGGTTCGGTTCCAGTTTGGCCAAGCAATTGGTCGAACTCGGGCACGAGGTGCTCGGTATCGACAAAGATCAGGAAACCGTGGATGAGATGAGCGAAATTTTGACCCATACGGTAGCCGCGGACGCTACGGACGAAGACGTTCTCCGCTCGCTCGGCATACGCAATTTCGACTGCGTCGTCGTCGCGATCGGCGACGACATCCAAGCCAACATTATGACGGCGATATTGTTGAAAGATCTCGGCGTCAAAATGGTTGTGGCCAAGGCGCTGACGGAGCTGCACGGAAGAGTGCTGGAAAAAATCGCGGTCGACCGGATCATTCATCCGGAACGGGATATGGGCATCCGCGTCGCGAATCAACTGGCCTCCCCGAACTTGCTCGACTATATCGAACTTTCCAAAGACTACACGATTGCCGAACTGTCGGTTCCGAAGCGGCTGTCGGGAAAAACGCTCAAGGAATTGGATACGCGGGCGAAATACGGCTGCAGCGTCGTGGCGATCAACAAAAACGACGGCGTCATTATCGCTCCTGCCGCGGACGATGTGCTGCACGAAAAAGATGTGATGGTCGTCATCGGGACGAACGAACAGATCGAGCGGTTTGAAAACGAGGTCATCGGCTGATTGCCGTTTCGAAAGAGAGTGACTTATGGAAAACCCCAGTGTGATTCTTATTCATCACGTCATCTTTCTTCTGCTGATCATTGTCAGCATGGGAATGATCGCCGGAAAAATCGCTTCTTGGCTAAGGCTGCCGGACGTCGTGCTGTTTTTGATCGCCGGAATGATCGTCGGCCAAGGCGCGCATTGGATTCATGTGCCCAGCGGTTCGTTTACGAACCAGTTTATTCTGACCGTCGGCTCCGTGCTCATTTTATTCGACGGGGGCCGAAACATCGCTTTGGCGGGGCTGAAAAAAGTGTGGGTTACGGTCACCCTGCTCAGCGTTACCGGCGTGCTGATTACGGTGGCTGTCGTCGGCGCCGCCGCTTATTATTTGCTCGGCTTGCCCATCTTGTATGCGCTGCTGCTTGCGTCGATTATCGCTTCGACCGATCCGGCGACCATTATTCCCGTGTTTAAACAAGTGAACATCCGACCCAAGGTGCGGGAGACGGTGGAAAGCGAATCGGCGTTCAACGATGCGACCGGCTCGATATTGACGTTTACGATATTGGCGATTATCGTTGGCGGTCGGCACTTTTCGCTTGCCGCGAGCGTCCTCGATTTTTTCAAAACGGCGCTGGGCGGCATTCTCGTCGGATGCGCCGTCGCCTTCGTCGTTTCATTCCTGGTGGCCCATTTTAAACTCGGCTTTTTGCGCGACTATACGACGATAGCGATGATGGTGACCGCGCTCGGATCGTATTTGTTCGGGGATATGCTGCACGTGAGCGGATTTATGGCCGCGTTCGCCGCCGGAATCATATGGGGCAATTATCGGCTGTTCGGCCTGCGCATGCAGGACAAGCTGCATGAAATGGAACATTTTTCCGATAACATTACGGTTATGATGCGTATGCTCATCTTCGTGCTATTGGGCAGCCAGGTGAATTTTTCCGTTATTTTCCAATATTTTTGGACCGGATTGGCTGTCATTCTCGTTCTTATGCTGATCGCCCGTCCGCTGACCGTGTTTTGTTCGGCGCTTCCGGACCGGTCCGCCCGCTGGAGCTGGAACGAGCTACTGTTTATGTGCTGGGTGCGGGAGACGGGGGTGATTCCGGCCGCGCTGTCGGGGATGGTGGCGGGGCTCGGCTTAAAGCATGCGGATGTTATATCCGCCGTCACGTTCATGGCGATATTGCTTACCATTGTAGTCCAGGCCAGCACGACGGCTTTTGTCGGGCGCAAACTCGGATTGGAACAATCCATGGAGCGCTCCGCCCATCGTTAACGGCGCGTATGGAAAAAGGCTTTCGCGCGGTCAACGAGGCGGCGAACCGTTTCATCCACACCTTCATTCTTGAAGATGAGCGCAGTGGTGCGTTTCGTCTGTACCAGTTCCGGCACGTCCCGCATCGTCAAACCGTTATCGTCGAGCAGGCTCTTCCGCAAATACGATTTGGGAAGCAGCGTCGCCGCGCCGCACGTCGCAACAAGACGGATGATCGCCTCGAACGAATCGATCTCCATTTTAATGTAAGGAAACACCATATAGCGGTGAAACCATTGATCCATTAGGATGCGGTACCAAGTGCCTTTGGAAAACAAAATCATCGGCAGTCCGCTCAAATCGCCGATGTCGATTGTCGCCTTTCCGGCCAGCGTATGATCGTGCGGAAGCACGAGGCACAAATGGTCGTCAAACAATGGAACGCAGGTCAGTTCGGGATCTTGGATGGACGAGGCGACCAGGCCGATGTCCGCTTTTTTCTCTTTGACGAGAGTGACGATTTCATGGGTTTTTCCCGTAATCGCCTTGATGTCAATCTCCTGCCCGCTGCCCGTAATGATCGCGATGAGGTCCGGCAGCGTCGACTGCAGCGTCGTCAAGCTCGCACCGATGGTAATGCGGCTTGTTCCTTTCGCTTTATATTCCGCTATCGCCTGCTGCAGTTTGAGCTGCAGCTCCCTCATCTCCACCGCGATGTCGTAACCGATCTCCCCGATGCGCGTCAGTACCAGCTTCTTTCCTTTCCGCTGAAACAGTTCCACTCCGAGCTGGTCCTCCAGTTTTTTTATTTTGCGCGACAATGCGGGCTGCGTCATGTTGAGCACCTGCGAGGCCCGGTTGATGCTGGCTTGTTCGACTACGGTGGCGAATACGTTCAAATTGTCGAGCATCGTGACCCTCCTCATGTTTTTATGCCGTTTGGTTATAATATGTTATAATCAATCGGCACTTCCATTATAAGCCATAAAGCGGTACCATAGGAAATGGGTCAAGGGAAAAACGCGCGCGATATTCAGTTGACGCTTGTACAAGCTGGGAGTACAATGATATTTGGTTTGCACGATCGTGAATTCATTAAGGGGTGAATTGTTGACCAATGACCGGAAATTCTTATTATTACCGCAAGCTTCATTCTTTGCTCGGGGTCATTCCTATCGGCTTTTTTCTCATCGAGCACTTCTGGACGAACTATGCCGCATTTCACGGCGGCCCGGAAGAATTCGCCAAGCATGTCGAATGGATTCGCGGATTGCCGTTCGTATTGCTGATGGAAATTTTCTTCATCTGGCTGCCCCTGCTGTACCACGGCGTATACGGGCTTTACGTCGCGTTCCAGGCCAGAAACAACGTCACGAATTACGGGTATTTCCGCAACTGGATGTTCTTTCTGCAGCGCGTAACCGGAGTCATCACGCTGCTGTTCATCATTCAGCACACGTTCGAGACGCGCTTCCAGGTGACGCTCGGCAACATTACCTATGACCAGCTCGGCGCGCAGATGCACAAGATCGCCACAAACCCGGTCTATTTTGTCATTTACTGCATCGGCATCGTAGCGGCCGTATTTCATTTCTGCAACGGCATGTGGTCGTTTTTGGTCAGCTGGGGGATCACGATTGGGCCCCGCGCGCAGCGGTTTTCAAGCTATGTATGGATGACGGCGTTTGTGCTCATGTCGATCGTCGGCATACTCGCATTCACGGCATTTACTGATCCGGCATTTATGGCGTTGCCGTAAAGATAAGGGGGAATACACTGCAATGGCGAATACAAAAATCATCGTAGTCGGCGGAGGGCTGGCCGGACTGATGGCGACGATAAAAGCGGCGGAAGCCGGCGTGCATGTCGATCTTTTTTCGCTCGTGCCCGTAAGGCGCTCTCACTCGGTTTGCGCACAGGGCGGAATTAACGGCGCGGTCAATACGAAAGGGGAAGGCGACTCTCCGTGGGAGCATTTTGACGATACGATTTACGGGGGCGACTTTCTGGCCAATCAGCCTCCGGTTAAAGCGATGTGCGAAGCGGCGCCGGGCATTATCCATCTGATGGACCGGATGGGGGTCATGTTCAACCGGACGCCGGAGGGGCTGCTCGACTTCCGCCGTTTCGGAGGAACGAAGCATCACCGCACGGCGTATGCCGGTGCGACCACAGGGCAGCAGCTGCTCTATGCGCTGGACGAACAGGTGCGCCGCTGGGAAACGGCCGGCCTGGTGAAAAAGTTCGAGCATTGGGAGTTTTTGTCCGCAATTATCGACGATGAAGGCGTGTGCCGCGGCATTTGCGCCCAGGATTTGCGCAGTATGGAGATCCATACGTTCGCTGCCGATGCGACTATTTTGGCGACGGGCGGGCCGGGAATTATTTTCGGCAAATCGACGAACTCGGTCATCAATACCGGAACGGCTGCGGGCGCCGTTTACCAGCAAGGCGTTTATTACGCGAACGGCGAATTCATCCAGATCCACCCGACGGCGATTCCGGGCGACGACAAGCTGCGTCTGATGTCCGAATCGGCGCGCGGCGAAGGCGGACGCATCTGGACGTATAAGGACGGCAAACCGTGGTATTTCCTCGAAGAGAAATATCCGGCATACGGCAACCTGGTGCCCCGCGATATCGCGACCCGGGAAATTTTCCACGTCTGTGTCGATTTGAAGCTCGGCATCAACGGCGAAAACATGGTGTACCTCGATTTGTCCCATAAAGATCCGAAGGAACTCGACGTGAAGCTGGGCGGCATTATCGAAATCTATGAGAAGTTCATGGGCGACGATCCGCGGAAAATTCCGATGAAAATATTCCCGGCGGTCCACTATTCGATGGGCGGCATGTGGATCGATTACAACCATATGACGAACATTCCCGGACTGTTTGCCGCCGGCGAGTGCGATTATCAGTACCACGGGGCGAACCGGCTCGGCGCGAACTCGCTCGTTTCCTCGATTTTCGGCGGAATGGTGGCCGGACCGAAAGCGATCGAATACATTAAAGGTTTGAAAAAGTCAGCCGAAGATGTGCCCAGCTCCGTATTTGAAAGGGAAAAGAAAAAGCAGACCGACAAATACGAAAATCTGCTCAAAATGGACGGGACGGAAAATGCGTACAAGCTGCATAAAGAGCTTGGCGAATGGATGACGAACAATATGACCGTCGTGCGGTACAACAAGAAGCTGCAGGAAACGGACGAAAAAATCCAAGAATTGATGGAACGGTACAAAAATATCAGCATTACGGACATGGCCCGCTGGAGCAATCAGGGCGTGGCGTTCACCCGCCAGCTGTGGAACATGCTGGTCCTGGCGCGCGCCATGACGATCAGCGCCCTGATGCGCAACGAAAGCCGCGGCGCTCACTACAAGCCGGAGTTTCCGGAACGCGACGACGAAAACTTCCTGAAGACGACGAAGGCGCGCTATACGCCCGACGGACCGGTCATTGAGTACGAAGATGTCGACATTTCGCTCATTCCTCCGCGCAAACGCGATTACACGACGGACAAAAAGAAAGGAGGGGCGTGATTATGGCTGTCGCCAACACGGAACAAAGGACGATAAAGCTGATTATCACGAGACAGGACAGTCCGGATTCGAAACCGTACAAAGAGGAGTTCGAAATTCCGTACCGTCCGAATATGAACGTGATCAGCGCCCTCATGGAATTGCAGCGGAACCCGAAAAACGCCAAAGGGGAACCTACGACGCCGGTATGCTGGGAGTCGAATTGTCTGGAAGAAGTGTGCGGGGCGTGCTCCATGGTCATTAACGGCAAACCTCGCCAAGCGTGCACGGCGCTCGTGGATAAGCTGGAACAGCCGATTCGCATCGCGCCGATGAGCACGTTTCCGGTGCTGCGCGATCTGATCGTGGATCGGAGCCGCATGTTCGAAGCGCTGAAGCGGGTAAAAGCGTGGATTCCGATCGACGGAACGTACGATTTGGGACCCGGGCCGCGGATGGCGGAATCGAAGCGCCAATGGGCTTATGAACTGTCCAAATGCATGACGTGCGGCGTCTGCATGGAAGCGTGCCCGAACGTCAACGAGCGATCCAGCTTCATCGGTCCGTTTGCGATATCCCAGGTCCGCCTTTTCAATGCTCATCCGACGGGTGAAATGAACAAAGAGGAACGTCTTGAGGCTCTTATGCAGGATGGCGGCATTGAAGGCTGCGGCAACTCGCAAAACTGTGTGCAGTCGTGCCCGAAGGGGATTCCGCTGACGACTTCCATCGCGGCGATGAACGCCGAAACGACGAAGCATCTGTTCAAGAAATGGCTCGGAATGTAACGATATTTTATTCAACGAACTAATGGAAATGTGAAACATACCGGGGAGCAAGCCCGAACAGGGCTTGCTTTTTTGTATCTACGAAGATGAAATTTTACAGTTGAATGTTTGAAAGCGTTTTAGTAGAATACGAATATCGATAGTCTTTATTCGTTCTTTGGAGAAAGTGGAAAAAATGGAATCCCGGTCGAGAAGCAGAGGACGGTTGGAAATGTTTTCGCTTTTCGATATCGATGTCATTTATTTGCTCGTAATCCAAAACTGTCGAAAAATATCGACAAAATTGTAAGCGTTTTCGACATATATCGCAACCACTTCATTCATTTGATGGAAAAAGAAATCGGCAGACCGCGGCTAACCTGATGAAGGGGGTGAAGATTTCGGACCGTTTTGAATCGTGAGCATCCGGTTTATGTTTTGGGTTTACATTTCATTCATGGAGGGTTGCAAAATGAAAATCAAACGATGGTTCATGTTTTTGTTTGTTTTCTGTTTTATGGGCAGTATGATGGCCTGCTCCTCCGGTGAAAGCTCCAAAGATTCCGGGGAATCCGCGGATTCCGGCGAAAAAGCGGAAGTGGTCTGGTGGGTCCCGGAAAACGAGCAAAAAGCTATGCTGCAGAAAATTGCGGACGAATTCAACAAAAACCATGATAACATTACTGTGAAAATGCAAGCGAACGCCGGTGCGGAATATTATACCAAACTTCAAACCGTGCTTGCCGCCAACAATGGGCCGGACGTCATGTGGATGAACGGGCCGAACTTTCCGAAGTTCCAATCCAAAGGCTTCTTCCTTTCCTATTCCGACTTTATCAAAAAAGACGAGTTCAGCATGGACAATTATCCGAAATCTCTCGTAGATCTGTATTCCGCCGGCGGCGAAGTGTACGGTATGCCGAAGGACTACGACACCATCGGGCTTTTCTACAACAAAGAACTGTTCGATAAAGCCGGCGTGAAATATCCGGATGCGAACTGGACATGGGATGACCTTCGCAATGCAGCGAAGCAGTTGACCGTTGAGTCCGGCGGAAAAACGACACAATGGGGGATTGCCGCTCACGCTTCTGCGCAAGAAGCGATCTATCCGTTAATGGTTCAAAACGGGGTGAAACCGGTTGAAGACGACAAAAAATCGACAAAAATAGACAGCCCGGAGGCGATTGAAGCCGTTCAATTCCTTTACGATTTGATGTACACCGATAAATCCTCGCCGGACGGACAATATATGACGGACAACGATCCGACCCAATTGTTCCAATCCGGAAAAGTCGCCATGATCATGAGCGGCTCGTGGATGGCCAAACCGTATTACGAAGCTTTGAAAGACAAAGTGGACGTCGCTGAAATGCCGCAAAAGAAAGCGGACGGCAACATCATTCACGGCATCGGTTGGGTGACCAACGCGAAAACGAAGCACCCGGATGCCGCATGGGAATTCGTCAAATGGTTAGGCTCGAAAGAGGTTGCACTCATGCAAGCCGAATCCGGCACCGTCATCCCGGCATACAACGGCACTGCGGAGACTTGGGTGAAGGCATTGCCCATGAACCTGCAAATTTTTATCGACAGTACGAAAGTGGCTGTACCGTACCCCTCCACACCTGACGCTCAGTGGGAAACTCCGATCTTTACCCACACAACCAATATTTGGTTGAACAAAGAAACGCCGGCTGACGGTATGAAAGCAGCCGCAAAAGAAGCTAACGAAGTATTGAGCAAACTATAAAGGTAAAGGGAAAGGGAAACAGGTTCCCGCCTTCGGGGCCTGTTTCCAACCGAAAGGAGGACTGCACATGAGAACGGCGCAAGTTACGGGTGTACAACCATCGGCGCAGCGTATTTCCTGGTGGTCCCGGGTTAAGGAAAGCCAAAATTTTTGGGGATATCTGTTTATTTCACCGGTTGTCGTCGGGCTGTTTATTTTTTTTATCGTCCCCGTTTTCGCCTCCCTCGCATTAAGTTTCACGAACTGGGACGGGTCGAGCGCTATCGAGTTTGTCGGAATGGACAACTTTATCGGTTTATTCTCGGACACCGTCTATTTAAAGGCGCTTAAGGTGACGGCCATCTACGCTATTGTCACGGTGCCTGCAACCATCTCATTATCCGTCATCATTGCCGTATTATTGAACCGAAAACTGTTTGCCCGCAATCTGTACCGCCTGATTTTCTTTCTGCCCTCGGTTACAATGCCTGTCGCCATCGCCGTCGTATGGAAATGGATGTACAACGGCAGCAACGGTTTGATTAACTACCTGCTCAGCACGATCGGCATCGAAGGTCCGAATTGGATCACGGATGAGCGCATCATCTTATGGAGCATCATGATTATCGCGATTTGGGGCGGAATCGGATATAACATGATCATCTTGTTATCCGGCCTTCAAGGGATTCCGGACAGCTACTACGAAGCGGCAGCCATCGACGGTGCAACGGGCTGGAAAAACTTCATCCATATTACCGTGCCGCTGCTGACTCCGGCCATTTTCTTCGTCATGGTCACAAGTCTGATCGGTGCGTTTCAGGTGTTCGACCTCGTCTTTATGATCACCCCGCAAACCTTGGGCGGCGGAGCCGGCGGTGTGCTGCAGGATGCGACGCGGACCGCCGTTTATTCCATCTATCAGAACGGGTTCCAATGGTTTAAAATCGGATATGCTTCCGCGCAAGCATGGATTCTTTTCCTAATTATTTTTATCATTACGATGGTTCAAATGTATTTGCAGAAAAGATGGGTGCATTACGAGTGATTCAATTGCAATCTTTCGCAAATCACCGCCTTTGAAGAGGAAAACGTTGGGAAGGAGGAGCGATGATGGTTGGAGAAAGAAAAAACGGATACATCGCACGGATGGTCATTCACATCATTTTGATCGCGGGTTCGTTATCGATGATCCTTCCATTTTTCTGGATGCTTACCACTTCCATTAAAACCTATCCGGATTCGGTACAGATTCCGCCGGTCTGGTTACCGAAACAATTTGATTTCTCGTGGTATACGTCCATTTTCGAACAAGTGCCTTTCGGCAAATATTTTCTGAATACGATCATCGTTACGGTGGGCCGTACGGTTCCGCAGGTTTTCCTATGCGCGATGGCGGCTTACGCTTTCGCAAGGCTCAAATTTCACGGACGTGACGCGATTTTTATCGGTATTCTGGCTATCCTGATGGTTCCATCCCAGGTTCTTTTAATTCCGCAATATTTCGAAATGGTCTATTTCGACTGGGTGAATACTTACAAAGCTTTGATCATTCCAGGCATATTCTCCGCATACGGAACGTTCATGCTGCGGCAATTTTTCCTTACCCTTCCCCGGGAAATCGAAGAAGCGGCAAGGATTGACGGATGCAGTTACTGGACGATTTTTTGGCGCATCATGCTTCCGCTGACGGTGCCCGCATTAGCTTCTTTGACCTTCTTCGTTGTCCTGTGGAGCTGGAACGACTTTATGTGGCCGCTGGTCGTTGTCTCCGATGATGAAATGAAAGTATTGTCTGTCGGTATCAACGGACTGCAAGGCTTGTATAACACGAAGCAGCCTCTTTTGATGGCCGGTGCCGTAATGGGCACGTTCCCGCTGCTTATTTTCTTCCTTCTTTTGCAGCGGTTTATTATTAAAGGTATTGCGTTTTCGGCGATTAAGGGTTAACAGCCCGTCACACCGATATCATTATCGGTCGCGGAGTGTCGGTTTTATCGGCGCGGACGGCATTGCCGGCGTGCATAGGCGGAATGGGCAAGCCCGAACAGGCTTGCTCAGATTGACGAGAAAGTCCAACGATAAGGTTTCATTGAAATAGGGGTGTGGGGTATCTGACGGAAAGTTTACGGCCACCTTTAAAATCGTCGTTATTTCT